>CAZEIB010000061.1:0-6595 GCA_964511785.1 uncultured Oscillospiraceae bacterium | reverse complement strand
CATGGAACATCCCCTAGATATGTCTTGGGGGTACCAAGTAACAGGTTATTATGCGGCCACTTCTCGTTATGGAACACCTAAAGATTTAATGGCCCTTATTGATCAATGTCATCAAGCGGGTATCGGTGTTTTATTAGATTGGGTCCCTTCCCACTACCCGAAGGATGAGGTGGGGTTGCGTCATTTTGACGGTACCCCTTGTTATGAGCACCATGACAAAAGACGGGCAGAAATGGAACAATGGGGTACTATGTACTTTGATTTTTCTAAAGGAGAAGTTTGCAGTTTTTTACTAAGTAACGCCTGTTTTTGGCTAGAGTATTTTCATGCAGACGGTTTACGTGTAGATGCCGTTAGTAGCATGTTGTACTATGATTTTGGCAGAGAAAATGGGCAATGGCTTCCTAATAAGCACGGAGGAAGAGAAAACTTAGATGCCATCAATTTTATTAAGCATTTAAATGAAACCATTTACAAAGATTTTCCCGGGGTAATCATTGCAGCCGAAGAGTCCAGTGCTTATCCCCTTGTAACAAAGCCCACTTCTATGGGCGGCTTAGGATTTGGCTTTAAATGGAACATGGGTTGGATGAATGATATTTTGTCTTACACAAAAACAGACCCCATTTATCGCAAGTGGCATCATGATAAAATTACTTTTTCCTTATATTATGCCTTTAGTGAAAACTATATTCTTCCTTTTTCCCATGATGAAGTGGTTCATGGAAAGCATTCTATGCTGGATAAACAGCCTGGTGATTTATGGCAAAAATTTGCTGGGCTTAGGGCTTTATATGGTTATACCATGGCTC
The DNA here is from genome assembly GCA_964511785.1 of uncultured Oscillospiraceae bacterium. Taxonomy (GTDB): domain Bacteria; phylum Bacillota; class Clostridia; order Christensenellales; family Aristaeellaceae; genus CAYFQH01. The sequence goes on along the minus strand of CAZEIB010000061.1, from coordinate 5,783 downwards.
ATCCGGGAAAAAAGTTGTTATTTATGGGAAGCGAGTTTGGTCATTTTATTGAGTGGAAATTCGATGATCAGTTAGATTGGTTTCTATTGGTTTATGATCGCCATCCCCAGCTTCATCAATACGTTAAAGATTTGAATCAATTTTACTTAAACCATCCTTCTTTTTATGAAGTGGAAGATTCCTGGAGCGGTTTTCAATGGCTTGTAGTTGATGATCAGGATAATAGTATTGTTGCTTTTTTACGTACCGATAAAAAAGGGAAATCTATTGCCTGTGTAATAAACTTTACCCCTATGTTTCATCAAAAATATCGCATTGGGCTTCCTCACCCCGGCACTTTTACGGAAGTTTTCAATTCCGATAAGGACAGTTACGGCGGGTCTAACCAAATGAATAAAAAAATGATTAAAAGTGAAAATATTCCTTCAAATGGTTTTTCAGATTCTCTTTCCCTTGTAATTCCTCCACTTTCCTGTGTATATTTTGAATATCACCTAGCTCCTCCTTCCAATAAAAAGAAGGCTTCTAGTAGCAGTAAAAAGTCGGTTTCCTCTTTCGCCCCTTCTGCTACTTCAAATAACCCCTTATAAAAATGATCATAATAAAGGAGTGTTCTCTATGGCTAGAAAAAAAGAATGTGTTGCCATGTTGCTTGCCGGAGGTCAAGGTAGTCGATTAGGAATTTTAACCAAAACCATGGCAAAGCCCGCAATTCCTTATGGAGGGAAATACCGTATTATTGACTTTCCCTTAAGCAACTGTACCAATAGCGGTATTGATGTTGTAGGGGTATTAACCCAATATCAACCCTTGGAGTTAAATGCCTATATTGGTAGCGGCTCTCCTTGGGATTTAGACTTAACCAATGGCGGTGTTTATGTTCTTCCCCCTTACGTAAAAGGTAAGCAGGGAGAGTGGTATCGTGGTACCGCCAATGCGATTTACCAAAATATTCCCTTTATTGAACAGTTTTCTCCTGAATATGTACTCATATTAAGTGGAGATCATATCTACAAAATGAATTATGCAAAAATGCTGGATTATCATAAGCAAAACCAAGCAGACGCCACCATTGCCGTTATGGAAGTTCCTTGGGAAGAAGCCAGCCGTTTTGGAATTATGAATACAGATGAAGAGAATAATATTCTTGAATTTGAAGAAAAACCTACTGCGCCTAAGAGCAACAAAGCCAGTATGGGTATTTATATTTTCACTTGGGATAAGTTAAGGCAATACTTGGTTGCAGATGAAAACAACAAAAAATCTTCCAACGACTTTGGCAAAAATATTATTCCTTCTATGCTAAAAGACCAACAGCGCTTGCTGGCTTACGATTTTGAGGGTTATTGGAAGGATGTAGGAACCATTGAAAGCTTATGGGAAGCCAACATGGACCTTTTAGAAAATCCTGCCCCCATTACCTTATATGACAAGTCTTGGCGAATTTATGCAAGAAACGCCAGTATGCCTCCTCATTTTATTGATAGCGGTGCCCAAGTCAGCCATTCTTTGGTTTCTGAGGGCTGTGAAGTATACGGCAAAATTTCCCATTCTGTTTTGTTTTCCGGTGTTCGGGTAGATTCAGGCGCCGATATTAAAGATAGTGTTATTATGCCCAATGCTGTTGTTGAACGGGGTGCCATTGTAAGGCGCGCAATTATTGCAGAAGGAGCCCATATAGGCCCTGGAGCCATTATCGGGAAAAACCATGGCAACATTGCTGTTGTTGGTGAAGAGGTTGTGTTGCCTGCCGGTTTTGTTGTAGAGGGTGGAAGCCAGCAGGAATCTCCTGAAAAAGAATAAGTACCTTATTTTTAAAAAGAAAGATAGAAGAATAGAAAGGGTGTATCTTATGAGAAATGTACTGGGAATGATATATACAGGAGAAAATGATTCCCGTTTAAGAGAGTTAACCTTAACCCGGGCCATTGCCGCTCTTCCTGTTGCCGGAAGATACCGCATTGTTGATTTTCATGTTTCTTCTTTAGTCAATAGCGGCATTCGAAACGTAGGGGTTGTTATGCAAAAAAACTACCATAGTTTAATGGACCACTTAGGTACAGGAAAAGAATGGGACTTGCATAGTAAAGCCAACGGCTTATTTTTACTTCCACCTTTTTTAACCCGTGAAAATGTTGGGGTTTATGCAGGTTTAATCGATGCCATACGTTCTAACACCAATTATTTAAATAGAAGTAAGCAGGAGTATGTTTTGTTATGTGGTAGTAGCTACGTTTACAATGCCGATTTTTCTCAAATGATTAAAGAACATATGCAGGTAGATGCTGATGTAACCTTATTGTACAGTAAAGACCCCACTTTAAAAAGAAGGGAACTTGGTACCTATATTAGCATTGATGAAAATAATACCATTATTGATATGGAAGTTGAACCTATTGAGCCCTCCTTTAACAATACCTCCTTAGATGTTTGTTTGATTAAAAAAGAACTTTTGTTGCAACTAGTAGATCAAGCTACCTCCCATGGTTATCATGACTTTAACAGAGATATTCTCCAACGTCTTACTCAATCTAATCAAATTAAAGCCTGTGCTGTTGAATTTAAAGAAAAAGCTTGGTTAATCGATTCTGTCGAAAGCTATTATCAATTTAACTTGGATTTACTTCAAACTCCTTACAGGCGCTACCTCTTTTCTACTTCCCAACCTATTTTAACCAAAGTACGAGATGAAATGCCGGCTCAATATAGCCTTAGTAGTAAAGTTTCAAACTCCCTCGTTGCCGACGGTGCTTATGTTCAGGGAAATGTAGAAGACAGTGTTTTATTTAGAGGGGTTACTGTTGAACCTAATGCTCATATTAAAAACTGTATTATTATGCAAGATGCTCATATTGAAAGCGGTGCCTATATTGAAAACTGCATTTTAGATAAGCAGGCGGTTATTAAGCAAAACACCCGCCTTATCGGCCCCCCTACCTATCCAATTGTTATTTCAAAAAAAGTTGTTATTTAACCATTTCATAAAGGAAAGGTGTTTTGTATGAAAATATTATTTGCAGCCAGTGAATGTGTTCCTTTTTGTAAAACCGGTGGCCTAGCCGACGTTGTTGGTGCTCTCTCTCCTGTGCTTGCTAAAAAGGGTCATGATATCCGTGTGATTATGCCCTTATATTCCGCTATCCCTCAAGAATATGTAGACCAAATGACCCATGTAATTGACTTTGAGGTGCGCTTAGGTTGGCGTAGGCAATATTGCGGTATAGAAGAGTTAAAAAAAGACGGAGTTACCTACTATTTTATTGATAACAAGTATTACTTTGGCCGTAATTATATTTACGGTTTAGGGGGAGATGAGTATGAGCGTTTCGGTTTTTTCTGCCGAAGTGTTTTAAACGCTTTACCTTTAATCGGTTTTCAACCTGATGTTCTCCATTGTCATGATTGGCAATCAGGTATGATCCCTCCTTTACTGAAGGTTCAATATAATCATTTACCTTTTTATCATACTATTTCCACAGTAATGACCATACACAATTTACAATATCAAGGAATATTTGGAATCAAAGAAGTACAAGATATTTTAGGCTTACCTGATCATTTATGGACCAGTGATAAGCTGGAATCTTATGGTTGTGCAAACTTTTTAAAGGCCGGTTTAGTTTATGCGGATAAATTAACCACTGTTAGCCCAAGCTATGCCCAAGAAATTCAAACTGCTTATTATGGCGAACGATTAGACGGGCTGTTAAAAGCTCGTTCCAATGATTTAGTTGGTATATTGAACGGTATTGATATAAAAGAGTACGACCCTGTTACAGATCAAGCCCTTGCTAGCACTTACAACTATGAAACCTTCCAACATAAATCCTTAAACAAAACTGCTCTACAGGAAAAAATGGGACTAGCTGTTCGTGGTGAAGTACCCCTTATTGGTATGGTAGGCAGACTTAGCAATCAAAAGGGTTTGGATTTGGTAGAACGGATTATTGGAGATTTAATGAACCATGACATACAGTTAGTGGTTTTAGGTATGGGCGACAGCCAATATATTGATTTGTTCAGTTGGGCAGAGGAGCAGTATCCCGGCCGTGTAGCTACTCGCTTTGTAATGGACCACGATTTAGCTCATCAAATTTATGGTGGTGCAGATTTGTTTTTAATGCCTTCTCAATTTGAACCTTGTGGCCTAAGTCAAATGATTAGTATGCGTTACGGTACTGTTCCTATTGTGCGGGAAACCGGTGGATTAAGAGATACTGTATTATCCTACAATGACTATAGCAATGAAGGAAACGGCTTCAGCTTTTTTAACTATAATGCCCATGATATGCTTAATACCATTTTACGTGCTGTTGATTTTTTCCATCACAATAAAGAAGTTTTTTCTTTATTAGTTAAAAGAGGAATGGAAACTGACTTCAGCTGGGAAAACTCTTCTGAAAAATACATTGAACTGTATCAATCTTTTTATTTAACAGAGTCTCCTATCCCTTCTGAAGAAAGCACCCTTATCCCGGAACCCTCTAAAGTAGTGGCCAAAAAAAAGACTGCTCCAGCTTTAGAGAAAAAGAAAGCCCCTCATCCTGCTACTAAAAAGAAAAATCATAAAAAGCAATAGGCTTTTTAGGAGGTTTTTATGCCTTCAAAGCAAAGTCAACGTTTTTTTGCCACATTGGAAAAACGTTCTCCCCTTGTGGGTAAAATTGGCGATAGAGTAATGAATATCAATCCTTCTGGTAAAAGAGTTGCTGATTTACCTATTTTAGGTACAAAAGGCCATTATTTTACCTTAAACAATATTCCTTCTTTACGTATACTCCCCCAGCAGCTTATTAGCAAAGAAGTTGTTTTGCTTCACTGCCATGGTGGGGCATATGTTTCCGGCAACCTCTTACAGGCTAGGGCTGTTGCTTCCTATGTATCATCGGTATCCAATTTAAAAACCTATACTTTTGCTTATCGCTTGGCACCTCAATATCCTTTTCCTGCTCAGCTGGAAGACGCTCTTATTCTCTATCATCATTTACTGAATAAGGGCTACGCCCCCGAAAACATTGGTCTTGTTGGAGAAAGTGCAGGGGGTAATTTAGCCTTAGCCATTACCCTTCATTTAAAAAGCTTAGGCCTTCCTCTTCCTGGGGCATTGGTATTACTTTCTCCTTGGACCGACCTTACCTTGTCAGGCGAAAGTTATACTGCCCTTCAAAGCCAAGATGTTACCTTAAATTTTGATTTTATTAAAGAGTCTGCCTACCAATTTACAGCCCAAGATGAAAATCTCTTTACCAATCCTATCGTTTCTCCTATATTTGCCGATTTTACAGGTTTTCCTCCCACACAAATTCACGTTGGCACACGAGAGCTTTTATTAAGTGATGGAGAAGAGTTGCTAAAAGTAATGAAAAGAGATGAGGTTAATGTATGCCTTTTGCGTTGGAAGGGAATGCCCCATGTTTTTCAGGTTTACGGTTTTCCCGAAAGTCGTTCTTCCATGAGATCTATTGGTGATTTTTTAAAAGATATTTTAGTTCATAATTGTCGCTAATCTTAAAAAGAAGCTGCTGATTAAATCAGCAGCTTCTTTTTAAGATTCTATTCAATATAAGATTTTAGTTAATTAAGGCTTTAGTTAATTCCTTTTCCATAAAAGTTAAGGCCTGTTCTAATGCAATTTTCCCATGACTGTAAGTTAATCCCCCTTGCAAATACAAAATATAAGGCTCTTTCATAGGGGCATCAGCACTTAATTCAATAGAAGCCCCTGCTACAAAGGTACCTGCCGCCATAATAACCGGTGCGTCATATCCTGGCATCTCGGATGG
>CAZEIB010000060.1:5208-10747 GCA_964511785.1 uncultured Oscillospiraceae bacterium | reverse complement strand
TTAAGTTTAAAGAAAAAGAGAAAATTTGTGATAAATGTGGAGTTCAAGTAACCAGAGCAAAGGTAAGAAGAGAAAGAATGGGGCATATTCAATTAGCAGCCCCTGTCAGCCATATTTGGTATTTTAAAGGAATTCCCAGTCGTATGGGATTACTTTTAGATGTTTCTCCCAGATCTTTGGAAAAAGTATTATATTTTGCTTCCTTTATTGTATTAGATCCAGGAAGTGATGAAACGGGCCTTAAAAAGCATGAACTGATTTCAGATGCAAAATACCGCGAGGTAGAGGCAGCCCATGGAAAGGGCTCCTTTGTAGCTAAAATGGGTGCAGACGCTGTAAAGGAAATGCTGAAAGATTTGGATTTAGATAAAATTAGCGCTCAATTAAAAGCAGAAATCAGTGAATTAATTAAAAAGAACGGGATAGAGAAACAGAAGGGCAAAAACGGGCAAGGGCTATTAAACGTCTTGAAGTAGTTGAAGCCTTTAGAACCAGTGAAAATCATCCTGAATGGATGATTATTGATGTGGTTCCTGTTATTCCACCGGATTTGCGACCTATGGTTCAATTAGATGGGGGACGCTTTGCTACCAGTGACTTAAACGATTTATATAGGCGGGTAATTAACCGTAACAACCGTTTAAAAAGATTACTGGAACTTGGAGCTCCTGATATTATTGTACGTAACGAAAAACGTATGTTACAAGAAGCAGTAGATGCGCTAATTGATAATGGCCGTAGAGGAAGAGCAGTAACAGGCCCTGGCAATAGACCCTTAAAATCTTTAAGTGACTTATTACGTGGTAAACAAGGACGCTTTAGGCAGAACTTATTAGGCAAGAGGGTAGACTATTCCGGGCGAAGTGTTATTGTAGTTGGACCGGAACTAAAACTATACCAATGTGGTTTACCTAAGCAAATGGCTTTAGAATTATTTAAGCCTTTTGTAATGGAACGATTAGTTACCTTACAAATTGCACAAAACGTAAAAAGTGCAAAGCGTATGGTAGAAAAAGTACGTCCTGAAGTATGGGATATTTTAGAAGAAGTTATCAAAGAACATCCTGTGCTATTAAACCGTGCCCCCACCCTTCATAGGCTTGGTATTCAAGCTTTTGAACCTGTTTTAGTAGAAGGTAAGGCGTTAAAACTTCATCCATTGGTATGTACCGCATACAATGCCGACTTTGACGGTGACCAAATGGCGGTTCATGTTCCCTTATCTATGGAAGCACAGGCAGAGGCACGTTTCTTAATGCTTGCCCACAATAATATTTTAAAACCTCAAGATGGGAAACCGGTTATCTCTCCTACACAGGATATGGTTATTGGCTGTTATTACTTAACCATGACCAAAGAAGATGCTCTGGGTGCAGGAAAAGTATTTATTTCTCCTGAAGAGGCATTAATGGCTTATCAGTGTGATAAATTAAGTTTACAAGCACCTATTCGTGTTCGTCTAGTCCGTGAGTTTAATGGAGAAATCGGCCGAAAAGTGATTGATACCACCTTAGGGAAATTAATTTTTAACGAAGTCATTCCTCAAGATATAGGTATGAAACCTAGAACTAGTTTAGAAGAAATGTTTCCTTTGGAAGTAGATTCTTTAGTAGGGAAAAAAGAACTTGGGATTATTGTTGACCAGTGTTATCGTACTTACGGCGTTCATAAAACGGCACAGGTTCTTGATGAAGTGAAAAGACTTGGTTTTACCTACGCAACTAAAGGTGCTGTAACAGTATCTGTAAGTGATATTATGGTACCTAGCGAAAAAGCTATCATGCTTGAAACTGCAGATGATGAAGTACGGAAAGTAAACGGTTTATACCGTAAAGGCTTGCTCTCTGAAAATGAGCGTTACACCCGTGTAATAGATATTTGGACTAAAACCACTAACGGATTAAGGGATCGGGTGCTAGATAGCTTAGATGAGTTTAACCCTATTCGTATGATGACCGACTCTGGTGCCCGTGGTTCTAAAGCCCAAGTATCTCAGTTAGCCGGCATGCGTGGACTGATGGCTTCTCCCTCTGGAAGAACCATCGAATTGCCCATTCGTGCAAACTTTAAAGAAGGACTTACGGTACTTGAATTTTTCCTATCTAGTCACGGTAGTAGAAAAGCGCTGGCAGATACTGCTTTGCGTACAGCTGACTCAGGGTATTTAACCCGCCGTTTGGTTGACGTAAGTCAAGAAGTGATTATTAGAGAAGTAGACTGCTTTGAAAGCAGAGGGGAAAGAGTACGAGGCATTACCGTAAAAGAAATTAAAAATGCGGGACAACTGATTGAATCCTTAGAAGATCGCTTACGTGGACGGGTTGCAGCGGAAGACATTGTTCACCCTGAAACGGGAGAAGTGATTGTGCACTTAAATGGCATCATTTATCATGATGTTGCTAAAAAAATTGTTGAAGCAGGAATTAAAGAAGTATATGTACGTAGTGTACTCACCTGTAAAAACGAAAGAGGAATTTGTGCCAGATGCTATGGTACAAACCTAGCCACAGGTACCACTGTAGATATTGGTGAAGCAGTTGGTATTGTTGCAGCTCAAGCCATTGGTGAACCTGGAACTCAGTTAACCATGCGTACTTTCCACACAGGGGGGATTGCATCAGGCGAAGATATTACGCAGGGGCTTCCACGTGTTGAAGAACTTTTTGAAGCACGTAAACCTAAAATGGATGCAGTATTGAGTGAAATTTCCGGGGTTATATCTATTGGAGAAGCCAAGCGTAAACGTGAAATTACTGTAACCAATAAAGATGACGAAAGAGAAACCAAAACCTATCAAATCAACTTCGGTTCTCGCTTAAAAGTACAAGAAGGAGATATGATTGAAGCAGGGGATGAGTTAACAGAAGGGTCCATTAATCCTCATGATTTATTACGTATTTTAGGGATTAAATCTGTTCAAGAATATTTACTGAAAGAAGTATTAGGGGTATACCGTTTGCACGGGGTTGCTGTGTCGGATAAACATATCGAAATTATTATCAGACAAATGCTTCGCCGTGTACGTGTTGAAGATAGTGGTGATACAGATTTATTACCAGGTAGCTTGGTGGATATATTCCAATTTGAACAAGCCAACCGTACTGCTATGATGGCAGATGGTAATCCTGCTGTAGCAAAACGTATTTTATTGGGTATTACCAAAGCTTCCTTGGCTACAGAAAGCTTCTTATCTGCTGCTTCCTTTATGGAAACCACTAGAGTATTAACAGAGGCTGCCATAAAAGGAAAGGTTGACCCACTGGTAGGTCTTAAAGAAAACGTAATTATTGGTAAATTAATTCCTGCAGGTACAGGAATGAAGCGTTATCGCAATATTGAACTGGTAGAAGAATATCAATAATATGAAATAAGTGTAATAGAAACTCCCTAGGCGTAGCTTGGGGAGTTTCTATTTGTAGATTTATTATAAAAGCTGTAATGATTTTTGTGGATTTTACAATCATAAAATCAAAGACATGAAAAAAACAAATATTAAGGTATAAAGGATTGACGAATAGGGTTGAGAATGCTAGGATAATCACAGTTGTATAGCAAATGCGATGAGAAAGACAGGCTTTTACTTTTTGGTTTCAGAGAGTCAACGGATGGTGAGAGTTGATAACCAATGTAAAAACAAATCACTTTCGAGCAGAAACTTTGAAGGGCTTTGCTTAGTAAAAGAATCCGTTGCCGCGTGATAGGCTTAGGCTTGTTGGAGCTGAAACAGTAGTGTTTTATGATGAAAAACAAGCTTTTACATATTTTGTAAAAGTTTTTTTATTTATTAGGAGGGGAAAATATGGAACAGATACAATTAATTGCACTTAGAATTAGAGACTTAAGAGACATTGTGGGGTTAACCCAAGAAGAAGTTGCCCAAAAAGCAGGGATTGATTTACAAGAGTATGCAGCCTATGAAGAAGGACTGAAAGATTTTTCCTTCTCCCATTTGTTTAACATTGCCGATGTGTTAAAAGTAGATATTTCTGATTTATTAACAGGTGAAAGCCCTAAATTGAAAGGTTATATTTTAACTCGAAAAAATAAGGGGTTGGCCTTTGACAGACGTAAGCAATATCATTATCAACATTTAGCTTATAATTTTTCGGGTAAGTTGGCAGAACCTTTTATTGTAACTGTAGAAGAAGATGAGCCGGGAATTGTTAAGCAAGCCCATAGTCATGAAGGCCAAGAGTTTGACTATGTGCTGGAAGGGTACTTGAAGCTGATTTTAGGAGGAAATGAATTATTATTGGAGCCGGGAGATTCAATTTATTACGACAGTAGTTTACCCCATGTGATGTATGCTATGGACGGGGAATGTAAGTTTATTGCTGTAGTGGTTAAAGAAAATGTAGAAATGTAAAAGGAGTAGGTAAAAGATGAAACCTTTATTTTATGAATATATTAATGTTCAAGGTAAGTTTATTTCTTATGAGGATTTTAATAAAAATTTTCGAATTGAAAAACCCAACTCTTTTAACTTTGCCTTTGATGTAGTAGACCGTATTGCTAAGGAAGAGCCAACTAAAAGGGCTTTGACCTGGACCAATCCTCAAGGAGAAGAAATTTTTGTAACTTTTGAGGACATGAAAAAGTGGAGCAATCAAGCAGCCAATTACTTTACTTCCCTTGGAATAAAAAAAGGGGATAAGGTGATGTTGATACTAAAACGTCATTTAGAATTTTGGCCTATAATCATTGCTTTACACCGTATTGGAGCAGTGGCAGTACCTGCAACCCACCTGTTAACAGAAAAAGACATTGTTTATCGTTGTAATGCGGCTCAAGTAGTAGCTATTGTAGCCACCAACTACCATACCCAGGTAATGGAAGCGGTTGATTTAGCCAAAAAAGAATGTAAAAGTTTAAAATATTGTATTACCGTAAAAGAAAAACAGCCGGGATGGCTTAGTTATCATGAAGGAAGAAAAGAGTATAATGATGTATTTGTTAAACCTGTAGGAGTAGCCTATGCCCAAAATGAAGATCCTTTGCTTTTATATTTTACCAGTGGCACTACCGGTATGCCTAAAATGGTATTACATAACCACTATTATCCTTTAAGTCATATTATTACAGCGGCTTATTGGCAACAAGTTGAAGATGGGGGTTTGCATTTAACCATTTCAGAAACAGGCTGGGCAAAATCTGTTTGGGGGAAACTATATGGTCAATGGCTTTGTGGAAGTAATGTATTTGTATATGATTTTGATCGCTTTCACGGAAAAGAAATACTTTCCTTAATTGAAAAATATGCTATTACCAGCCTTTGTGCACCGCCTACCATGTATCGCTATTTATTACAGGAAAACTTTGCAGATTATGATTTGTCTAGCCTTCACCAAGCGAGTGTTGCAGGGGAGCCTTTAAATCCGGATATGGCTGCCAGATTTTTAGAAAAAACCGGAATAGAATTGCGAGAAGCCTTTGGACAAACAGAATTAGCAGTAACCTTGGCTACTTTTCCTTGGATGAAAGTGGTACCCGGTTCTATGGGAAAACCTTCTCCATTGTTTGACGTAGATTTGATTGACGA
>CAZEIB010000060.1:2976-5198 GCA_964511785.1 uncultured Oscillospiraceae bacterium | reverse complement strand
TGATGTGATTAAATCATCAGGGTATCGTATTGGTCCTTTTGAGGTGGAAAGTGCCTTGCTTGAGCATCCTGCTGTATTGGAAACTGCCATTACTGCTGTACCTGATGAATTACGAGGACAGATTGTAAAGGCCAGTATTATTTTAAAAGAAGGTTATACTCCTAGTGAAGAGTTGATAAAAGGATTACAGGATCATGTGAAAAATACAACAGCCCCTTATAAATATCCCCGTGTAATTGAATTTGTACAAGAATTACCTAAAACCATTAGCGGTAAAATTAGAAGGGGAGAATTACGGGAACGAGATAAAAGTAAGTAAAAGTAAGTAAAAGAAAAACCACACCAATACTTTAGTTTCGGTGTGGTTTTTCTTTTATCCTAAAGGCCCTTCTTGTGGGGTGTCCTCCGGTACTTGGGTAGGTAGGGTTAATGGAGGACTAACAAAGTTTGGAGGGTTTTGGTTAGAATCAGAAGCCCCCTCGGGCTGTTGTTGGGGTTGATTTTCCTGATTAAAATCATAGTAGGCAGGTTCTTGAGGAGTAGAAGCATTGATTAAGTTCACATCAAGAACTACGGGATTATGATCGGAATATTCAAAATGCTCATTTTGTGTTTTAACAGAAGTGGCTTGTACATTAGGAGAGAGAATAAAGCCATCAATAATGTAATACTGGGTAGCATTACTATTTGGATCATAGGGCTGATTTAACAACCTGCAAGTGGGGGCAGAAGAGTCGTAGTAGTACTTCCATCCACTGGGCAAATCATTACTATCTAAATAACCTGGGGCCCAAAGCTGTTGATTTTTAACAGGATACAAGGATTCTGTACCGGGAAAAGCTTGATTGAAATCCCCCCCTGCAATCACATAATTTCCTTTTTGATATTCGCTAAGCATAAAGTCTCGAAGCATTTTACTTTGTGCAGCTTTGCCACTTCCGTCATCATAGGCTTCTAAGTGGAAGTTAATGAGAACCAATTGCTTATCACTGTTGGCAATGGGTATATAAGTAACCAACATACAACGCTTTAAATTAGCAATACGAAGAGGCCAAGTAAAAGGTACAGGTAAACTAATACGCTGGGCTTCGGTCATAGAAAGATTTTGTAAGGTTAAAAGGCCACTGGATACTTTGCCAATGGGGGGCCAGGGAAATGGAACAAAATCACAAGAATAGTTTAAGGCAAAGGCACTATTATATTGAGAAAAATTTTTTTCAAGCTGGGTAAGGCCATCGATATAGTGGCTGCGCATAGATTTTTGATCTACTTCTTGTAGGAGGTAAGCATCTGCATTTAAACTTGCTAATGTATTGGAAATACCGGACATGTTTTTTAAAACAATGTTTTTATCTTCAATACGGGTTTGTTTTCCTCCGTCCATAAAAAAGTCGGACTCTTTACCTAAACCGCTATAACCAATATTCCAACTGACTACTCGCATAGGAGTGCCATTATAGGCAGTATTAATGGTAGTGTTTCGTTCAGCCTGTTCAATGGGCTGGGGAGTATACTCTGTAACGGAAAGCCAAATTAATGCTCCTGCAACCACAACCAATACAAAAGAAATAATAGAAGATATTAACCTAATTAAAAAACGCATAATACACCATCCAGTTCTTGTTTAGTACACTTATTGTAGCAAAGAAAGAAAAGCCTTGCAATTGTTAAATAATCATTTTTGATATTAGATTACATTGGAAGAAGAGAATATGCTATAATACAAAGGTTCTATTATATTATGGAGGGGAAATATGGAAAATAAATCTTCTAGAATGGGTACTATGCCTGTTCGTCCATTGCTTTTAAAAATTTCACTGCCCATTATGTTTTCAATGCTTATACAGGCATTGTATAATGTGATAGATACTTACTATGTTGCACAAATTGGTGAAAGTGCTGTAACGGCAGTTTCCTACGCTTTTCCTATACAAATGCTGATGATTGCAGTAGGAGTAGGTACTGGGGTAGGGTTAAACAGCTTAATTTCAAGGCGTCTTGGAGAGAAAAAGGTAGAAGAGGCCAGATTGACAGCAGAAAACGGAATTTTTTTAGCGATTATTTCTTGGATTATATTTGCTTTATTTGGTTTGTTAGGGGCAAAATGGTTTATTGGCTTTTTTACGGACGACGTGGAAACCACAAAAATGAGCTTGGATTACTTGCAAATTTGTAGCATATTTTCTTTTGGGGTTTTTTTACAGTTGGCTTTTGAAAAAATC
>CAZEIB010000060.1:0-2966 GCA_964511785.1 uncultured Oscillospiraceae bacterium | reverse complement strand
ATACAAGGAACAGGAGCCATTATTAATATTATTTTAGACCCCTTGCTTATTTTTGGCCGAGGTCCTTTTCCTAAAATGGGAGTAGCTGGGGCAGCTTGGGCAACGGTGATAGGGCAAGTTGTGGCTATGTTAATTGCTTTTGTGATTAACCAAAAATACAATAAAGAACTAAAACTTCGCTTTAAAGGTTTTAAACCGAAGTGGAATATTATTAAAGGCATTTATATTGTTGGGTTACCTAGTATTGTAATGCAATCTATCGGTTCTTTCATGGTTGTTTTTCTCAATATTATTTTAGGAGCTTTTAGTACTACTGCAGTCGCTTTTTTAGGAATCTATTCTAAACTTCAAAGCTTTGTTTTTATGCCTTTGTTTGGTCTTACCAATGGGGTGGTGGCCATTATTGGTTACAACTATGGGGCAAGAAATAAAAAGCGTATTTATGAAACCATTAGAGCAGCCCTTGTATATGCATTAATTATTATGCTAATAGGGACTTTATTATTTATGCTTTTACCACAGGAAATATTAGAAATATTTAACGCCAGCGAAGCCATGATTTCCATTGGTAAACCTGCCCTTAGAATTATTTCCATTTCCTTTTTATTTGCAGCGGTGGGTATTGTATTATCTACTGTATTCCAAGCCATTGGAAATGGCCTTTTAAGCTTAATTGTATCTGTTATTAGACAAATTGTTATTTTACTACCTGCAGCCTATATGTTGTCTCAAATTTCAGGATTACAGGGAGTATGGTGGGCTTTTCCTTTATCAGAGGGGATATCAACCATTGTATGTGTATTGTTGTTCAAATGGGCAAATAAGAAGTATATTAAACCCTTAAACCTTTAAAACTTCAAACCAATAAAAAGGTTTAAAAAAGGGTTAAGACATTTGTCTTAACCCTTTTTTGTACTTTGTTTTATAGGGATATTATTTACTCTTTAGTTTGGGAGTTTTCTTTAGAATCCTCTGAAAAATCGTCAGCTTCTTCAGCAACTTCTTTATCGAAAACCTCGTTAGAGAGGGGCTCTTGTTGTTCCAGCTGGTCAGCATTGTTTTCTAAATCAGCTTCTAAAATATCTTCTTCATCAGGGTCTACATAAGCCTCTGCTTTAGCAACCCCAACAATTTGACTACCTTCTGCCAAACGCATTAACCTTACGCCTTGGCTGCTTCTGCCAATAACACGAATACTTTCCGCTTCAATACGAATAATGGTTCCTTCATCGGTAATAAGCATTAAGTCTTCATCGGGGTGAACCATAAGCTGAGCTGCCAGTTCACCGGTTTTTTCTGTTAGGCGAATGGCTCGAATTCCTTTACCGTTACGCCCCTGTTCTCTGTACTCTTCAACAGGGGTACGTTTTCCATAGCCGTTAGTGGTAATGGCTAAAACATCAGTACCTTCTTCAATGGTATCCATAGATACAATGTAATCTCCTTCATCCAGTTTCATAGAGCGAACCCCCATACTGGCTCTGCCTGTAGGACGGATGTTTTTTTCGTTAAAGCGAATGGCTTTGCCTAAACGACTGCCGATAATTAATTCTTGGCTACCACTGGTAAGTTTTACCTCCACTAATTGATCTTCTTCTTTTAGCACAATGGCAATTAAACCACTTTTACGCAAATTGCTAAATTCGGACATATAGGTTTTTTTCACCATACCGTTGGTAGTAGCCATTATTAAATATCGCTCTTCGTTATCTCGTGGAACTGGAATAATGGTAGTAACCTTTTCTTCACTGTTTAAGGGGAGAAGATTAATAATAGCTGTTCCTCTAGCAGTACGCCCGGCTTCGGGAATTTGGTAACATTTTAAAGTATATACTCTACCAAAGTTGGTAAAGAACATAATATCATCGTGGGTATTAACCACCAATAGTTGTTTTGCATAGTCTTCATCTCGAGTAGTCATAGCAGCTACTCCTTTACCACCGCGATTTTGAGAACGATAGGTGGTTTCGGGTAGGCGCTTCACATAACCGAAATGAGTTAAAGTTACTACCATATCTTCTTCTTGAATTAAATCGGCAATGTCAATTTCTCCCTCCATGGCCGTTAATTCAGTACGCCTATCATCTACAAAACGTCTTCTTACTTCTAGCATTTCTTCTTTAACAACATTCATTAAAAGAGTTTCATCAGCTAAAAGAGATTTTAAGTAGGCAATGGTTTCAAGAAGTTGTTGATACTCTTCTTCAAGTCTATCTCTCTCCAACCCTGTAAGCCTTGCCAAACGCATATCTAAAATAGCTTGAGCCTGTCTTTCAGAAAAATCAAAACGTTCAATTAAGGCAATACGGGCAGAAGGAGTATCTTTACTGCCACGGATAATTTTTACAATTTCATCTATGTGATCAAGGGCTTTAATCAGCCCTTCTAAAATATGGGCGCGAGCTTCAGCACGGTCCAATTCAAATTGGGTTCTTCTGGTAACTACATCTTTTTGATGAAGAATGTAGTAATGTAACATTTCTTTTAAAGATAAAACTTGAGGTTGTCCGTTTACCAAGGCTAGCATATTGGCCCCGAAAGTTTCTTGCATTTGGGTATGCTTGTATAAATAGTTTAATACAATGGTAGGATATACGTCGCGTTTAAGTTCAATAACAATACGCATACCGTCTCGGTCACTTTCATCGCGAATATCGGAAATTCCTTCAATGCGTTTTTCATGAACCAATTCAGCAATTTTTTCAATCAATCGGGCTTTGTTTACCATATAGGGAATTTCTGTAACCACAATGCGGTTACGACCGTTTTCCATGGTTTCAATATCGGTTTTAGCCCGTACAATAATACGCCCTCTACCGGTATGATACGCTTCTCTTATGCCACTGCGCCCAAGAACTACGCCACCTGTAGGAAAATCCGGTCCTTTAATATGTTCCATTAAATCATCTAAAGTAGCATCAGGATTATCAATTAAACAAATGACCCCGTCAATGACTTCTCCCAAA
>CAZEIB010000059.1:0-10783 GCA_964511785.1 uncultured Oscillospiraceae bacterium | reverse complement strand
AAATCCTACACTACAGATTTATCTGACCATGAGTCTAAAAGACGAATAAGATAAAATTGACACCCTGAGGCGCCCTTTTCCCATTTAACACTAGCCATGCTATAATATATAAATGGTTTCTAATTGATATGTAAGGGGTATTTTTATGCTTAAAGTTCGTAAAAAAGATTTTTTCACCATTCCAAACCTTTTGTGTTATTTGCGTATTGTACTAATACCGGTGTTTGTATACACCTACTTAAAGGCTCAAGAACCTTCTTATTATTTCTGGTCTGCCATCATTATAGGCATAAGCGGTATTACCGATTTTTTTGATGGTTATATTGCCCGTAAATACAATCAAATTACCGACCTTGGAAAAATTCTTGACCCTGTAGCAGATAAGTTAACCCAAGGGGCTTTAGTAGTTTGCTTAACCTCTCGTTACTCTGCTATGTGGGTTTTAGTAGCTATTTTTATTGTTAAAGAAGGTTTTATGGGCATTATGGGCTTAGTTATGTTAAAGCATAACGGCCATAAGCTTGATGGAGCCATGTGGTTTGGTAAAATTTCTACTGCTACGCTGTACGTTGTTATGTTTGTTTTGCTTTTCCTTTTCTCCCTTCCTTTATGGGTAGTAAATGCCCTTATTACCTTATGTGCCACTACCATGATTCTTACCCTGCTTTTATACATTCCTATTTTTCGTAAAATGTGGGCTCTACCCAAAAAAGCAAAGGATGAATAAAAATGAGTTTTTGGTGGATTTTGTATATTGCAATGATTATTTCTATTGTTTTTATTGAGCAAAAAAAGCCTTCCGAGGCTATTTTATGGCTTGTTATTATTCTTTTATTACCTGTTATTGGTATTGTTCTTTATTTGATTTTAGGCAGTACCCTTGCAATTAAATTTACCCGCATCATTAGAGCAAAAAAGCTAGAACATTTCGTAAACATTCCTTTATCTACTGCCCTGGAGCAATCTAAAGTTTCCAGCGAGGTAGAAAAAATTAATCTTTCTCCTATAGATAAGTCTACCATTCTATTTAATATTAACTACAATCGAAGTCCCTTGGTCTTTTGCGATTATCCTCAAGTTTTTCCTAATGGCGCCAGCCATTACAAGGCTCTTTTTGAAGATATCCGAGATGCAAAAGAAGAAATTTTAGTAGAGTTTTATACCATTCACAGTGATCAAGTAGGCCATGCATTAGTTGATCTATTAGCCGAAAAAGCCAAACAAGGGGTTCAGGTAAAAGTGCTTATTGATTTTATTGCCAATATTACCTCTACCCCTAAAATGTTTAGACCTTTAAAAGATGCTGGTGGCAAAATTTATCGGGTTAAGCCCTATTTAACCCATTACCGCAGCCACCGAAAAATTGTAGTTATAGATAACCGTATTGGATACATTGGCGGTATGAACATTGGTAAGCAATACATTAATTTCGCTAAAAAGAAGAAGCCCTGGCGAGATACTCAAGTGCGTTTAACCGGTTCCGGGGTAAACATGCTTACCTATTATTTTTATATTGATTGGGTTTGCGCCATTGAACGAAAAAAATTTAAAGATTATGAAAAACTTTTTGATTCTGTCAATCCTATTGATTTTATGAGTTTTTCCTATCCCGAAGGTCAATTCCCCTGTCAGTTTGTAACAGGAGGAGTAGATTCTACAGATGAATCTATTAAAAACTGTTATTTAAGCCTTATTCGAGGCGCAGAAAAAAACATTCGCATTCAATCACCTTATTTTATTCCCGATAATTCTGTTTTAGATGCGCTAAAAGTTGCTGCTGCATCAGGGGTTAAAATTGATATTATTATTCCTGGGGTAAGTGCCAGTTTTTTCTTAACTCCCGTTACCCGTTGGTACATTGGCCAGCTTATGGCTTATGGGGCTAAAGTACATTTGTATAATGGGTATATGCATGCAAAAACCATGGTAATTGATGAAGAAATTACCTGTATTGGTTCTGTAAACTTAGATATTCGCAGCCTTTTAATTGATGACGAAATTTGCGGCTTGTTTTATGATAATTCTTTTGCCAAAGAATATATTGCCCAATTTGAAGTGGATGTTCAAAACAGCTATCCTTATACCTACGAAGCCTTTCAGTCCCGCAGTGCCTTACAACGAGTAGAAGAAAGATTTTTCTTACTTTTTGCCCCTTTAATGTAAAGAAAATTTTCTTTTCTCTTTCATTTCTTTTTGCTTTTTTAATTTTCCTTAAAAGATTTCTTTCCTTTTTAAAATAATTCATACGAGGTGTTTCACATGAATACAATTTCTTATTCTCCACCGGTAGAAACAGCTGCTAACCTATCATCACAAGGTTATAACTGTGCTCAAGCAGTGCTCTGTGCCCATCAGCAAATGCTTCAAATCCCCCTGAACACCTTAAAAGCTATTGCCTGTGGCTTTGGTGGCGGCATGCGTAGGGGAAATACTTGCGGGGTAGTAACAGGCGCTTTAATGGCCTTAGGGCTTTTTAGTCAGCAAATAGCAAATAACGAGGAGGAGGGAAAAAACCTTTGTAGTTACTTTGTTAACAGCTATTTAACTGCCTTTGAAAAAGATCAGGGTCATTTATACTGCAAAGATTTATTGGGTTATGATGTTTTAAATCCTAAAGAAGTAGAAAAACATCAAGGCCGTAAAAAAGAAATTTGCCCCCCTTTGATTAAAAACAGTGTTTTACTTATTCATCAAATTCTTTCCAGCCCTTATCCTTTTTAAGCTTTTTTAGCGAAAAACGGCTTGCAATATGCAGGCCGTTTTTTCTACCCATATTCTAACCATAGATAAATTTTTTTATTTTTTTCTCCGTTGCTCCAGGGTTTAAAAACAGCACTTGTTGGGTAATTTTTTCTTCAGCTTCCTCTTTTGTGATTTCTTTTCCTTTTAAAAAGATTTCTTCTTCCCAAAAGTCTTCTACTTTTGAAAAAACTGTAGAAGCCCACCCATATTCTTCCCCTTGAATTGATAATTTTTGTTGTTTGCCGCACATAGTAATAAACAGCCCCATTTGAAGTTCTGTTAACCCTCTATCAAAAAGGCTTTTTTCTTCTTTTTTAAAATTTCCCAATGCTTTTAATCCATGAACAGGAAGAATTCCATATTGTGCTATTAATTCATATATTCTTTTAGCCGTATGGCTTATTTTTCCATTTTTGTAAGCTGTATCAAAGTTTTCCTTCCCTCGCCTTGCCGCTAAAAAATAAGGGTACCATTCTTTTGTTATATATCCACTCTTTTTTAAAAAAACTTTCCCATAAGCAATATCATCTCTTTCATCCAGTACCCTTATTCTCCATTCCCATGGGTCCAAATCTTTATTCCCTGTGTGCCAGGCTACTTGGGTTTCATAAGGTGCTGTTTCATTCCAGCTCCAAGGAATGAGGGCATAAATTCCTTCATCCTTTCCCCCCAGGGAAAAACCTGCTGATAACAACTTGTTTATAAAATCTTCATATTGGTAAATCATTCACATCCTTACCTTCCTAAAAGTCTTTTTACTTTTTCTTTTAAGTAATTATTGTTTTTTACATCCAACAATTCTCCTAAAGAAAGTCTCTCCCTTGGTACCGAAATTAAATTTCGATCTATTTTTCTCGTTGTATCATCAAGGAAATCTATCAGTTTTTGAGTGCTTTCTCTAGTAACATCTCCCCCTTGAAATAAGGCATTTGCTGTAATTAGCCCAAAAATAGAAAGAAGTTCTCGCCCTTGTGAAGCCCTTGTAGCATGAATATATTTGTATAATTTGGGGTAATCAATATAGGGGTCTAAGGATTTATGACGGGTTCCTTCAATTAACTGTATCAGTTTTTTCCCTTTATCTTCTTGGTATATCATATCCCACCAGTTATAGGCCCGCTTTACATCTCCTTTTATGGCTTCATTGGCAATGGTAAATTGGTTTGCAAAGGCCTTTTGTACTTCTTCATTCCAAGTTTGAAATGCAAAAGGATGTTTTAATAGCCTTGGTGCCAAGTGACCAATGGTAAAAAAATGAAATAATTCTTTTTTGCGATTTTTAGGCCCCATATTGAAAGTAAAATGAATAATGTCTTCAGCACATAACAAATTTAAATAAGGCCCTGAAACAGAGGAAGCCGAAGTTAGTTTTCCTCCCCATCTGCACCCTAATCCTGTTGCACTAAAAAAGGCTGGAAAGTTTTCAGGAGGCACCTGCCAATCATTATGAGCTTTTTCATAAAGCCCCCATATTTCCTTACGCATAGCCTCTCTTTCTTCCTTTTTTACAAAACCTATAGGGTCTAAAGGCAAACGATAATCAATAAAATCTTTCAGCCCTTGCTCATCTTCAACTAAATGAGAATCGGCAAAGTATTCTTTTAAAGCCGCTTCATGGCCGGTAAAATCCATTTTTCTTTGGTTCATGTAAGTGCCATGTAAGGTTCTGCTGTTTACCTCTCCTTCCATTTGAAAAATATGGTGGGGAAGCCTTTGTAAATAAACATTTTGGGGCACACTTCTAGGCTTAGAACGGTGTTCCATACCAAAATATTTTGCCACGGGCTTGGCTGCCAATACTTCAGGGTTATCCTCTTCGCCATAGGTGAAAGCATAATCAAACTTTTTTAATATTCCAGCTTCTGCAAATATGGTCATCAAGGTTCTACTGTCTTTCCCTCCGGAAATAGAAAACTGCATTCCCTCATCTAAATGCATTTGTTTGGTTAAAAGAGAAAGTTTGTTGATATATTGATCTAAATAATCTTTAAAATCCTTATACATTTGGGCCATATCTTTTATTTCAAAGCTGCTATCTGCCCACAGTTGTTCTTCTTTTATTTTTCTTAATTCTTTTTCTTTTTCAAGGCGAATATGGTATCCCCTGTCCAAACAGCTTACTTCTTCAAAAGCCGTTTTATTTTCGAAGATACTATCAAAAGCAATTATTTCCAGTTGGGTTTTTACATTTAAGGTAGGAACTTTTTCAAAGGCAATATTGGTTAAAGTTGCTCTGTTTGCTACCAACTTAGTTCCCTTTTCTTCTCTATAGTATACAGGGTGGGTCATTAGTTTAGAGCAAAATACTTCTACTTTTTCTCCGTCAAAATGTACCACCTGAAACTCTCCAAAAGCCCCTTGTGCCTTTAAAGGCGTATTTAACTGGTAGTGGCACTGCTGGGTAATGGTATCCGGGTCGTTTTTAAATGAAGGAGATAATAGATATCCTGCTAAAAGGGTAAATTTTCCATCCTCTATATAAACCGGAGGTCCTTGAGGGTTATTCCCATTATCCTTGTAAAAAAGAATGGCCTCATCTTCCATAAAACGGTAAGTATTTACCTTTATCTCCAACGCTAATAAGCTGCGTTCCTGATAGGCTATTTTATACATTTCTTCTTCCTTTTGTGATATGGGCCGATTTTTTTGTACTATGGCATATTCTATCATAGGCGCCTCCAATAACATCTTTATTATATTTATTATAAGAGGTTTAATACCCCTATGTCAAAAGTTTTTCTTGAATTTACAAGGTTTTTATAGTATCCTATATTTATAAGTTTTTATGGAAAGGGGCGATTGTAGTGATTGTAATTTATAGTGAGGTATATCCTTATT
Organism: uncultured Oscillospiraceae bacterium; assembly: GCA_964511785.1. GTDB lineage: Bacteria > Bacillota > Clostridia > Christensenellales > Aristaeellaceae > CAYFQH01. The sequence continues at coordinate 5,203 of CAZEIB010000059.1, read as the reverse complement.
AAAACTTTACACTGGCAGTAAAACTCGTTTTTACTTTGCCCTTTTTTCCTTTCGTAAATACTACTTTTAAAATCAAAAGCAGCCAACGAACGGCTGCTTTTTCATATGTTTTTTTAAGGTAGCGTGTAAAGTGACAGTTCTTTTTTTCACAACTACTTTTATTATTATGGAGGGTTACTTTATTGAATCTATTTGATTACGGTTTTCCTAAAAATGCACTCGCTTCCATCTCCTCTCCCTTTATTCCGGCCAGAGTAACTGCTGTACATAAAAATCGCTTTGAACTTTTTTGTAATCAAGGGCCTTGTTACGGGCAGTTAAAATCCAGTATCTATTTTCATCAAAATTATCCTTTTCCAACCGTCGGGGATTTTGTTAGTCTCTCTTACAATCCTAAAGGAGATAGTACCATCTATCACACTTTACAACGAAGGTCTTTTTTCTCTAGATTGGATCCTTCTTCCTCGGGCAACAGTAGCCAAGGCGTAGCCGCTAATTTTGATTATGTATTTATTCTTCAATCTCTTAATCAAGATTTTAATCCTCCTCGCCTTGAAAGGTATTTAACCCTTGCATGGCAGTCCGGTGGAATACCCGTGGTATTATTAACCAAATCAGACTTAGTTGGAGATTTTTCTTCCTTTCTACAAGAAACTGCAAAAGTAGCAGGCCTTGCCGAAGTTTTGCCTATCAGCACTTTTTCCGGCAAAGGAATCTCCTCTCTTTCTCCCTATCTATCCCCTCAAAAAACCATTGTTCTTTTAGGTTCTTCAGGGGTGGGAAAATCCAGTTTAGTTAATTGCTTAATGACAGAAAAAGTAATGACTGTAAGCCAAATTCGAACAAAGGACGATAAAGGCCGCCACACCACTACTCATAGGCAGCTATTTATGCTGCCCAGCGGAGCCATGGTGATTGACACCCCGGGTATGCGAGAACTGGGTTTATGGGATGGGGCTCAGGGCCTTTCCACTACTTTCCCACAGATAGAAATCCTCATTCATCAATGCCGCTTTACCAACTGCTCCCACCAAAACGAGCCAGGTTGTGCCGTTGTTACAGCCTTAAAAGAAGGAAACCTGTCTCAATCTCAATGGCAGCATTACTTAAAGCTTCAAAAAGAAGTTCTTTATACTGAAAAAAAAGAAAACTATTTACAACTTAAGCAGAAAAAAAATAAAAATATTTCAAAGTATCTTAAAAAAAATCATTTTAAGAGGTAAAGATTTTAAAAAAACTCCTTTCACAAAAGTGAAAGGAGTTTTTTTAATGAAATGATTATTGAATTTCAATAACAGCGCCAACTTCAGCAAACTTGGCTTTAATTTCTTCGGCTTCTTCTTTAGAAGCGCCTTCTTTAATGGTTTTAGGAGCAGATTCAACTACTTCTTTGGCTTCTTTCAAACCTAGTCCGGACATTACTTCACGAACTACTTTGATAACTTTGATTTTTTCAGAACCGGCGTCTTTTAATACTACGTCAAATTCTGTTTTTTCTTCTTCTGCACCAGCAGCAGGACCTGCACCACCGGCAACAACTGCTACAGCAGCAGCGGCAGATACGCCAAATTTGTCTTCCATAGCTTTTACTAAATCAGCTAACTCTAATACCGTCATCGCTTCCACGGCGGCCATAATTTCTTCATGAGTCATAATAATTTGCCTCCTTAAATATCTTTCTTTTAAAATAAATAATGTTTAAGCCTCTTCTTCTCCGGCTTTTTGTTTACGAATAGCTTCTACTACCCGTACAAAGCTACCAACAACGTTGGTCATGCTACCAAGCAATTTAGCAAGCAGTTCTTCTCTGGAAGGTAACGATGCAAGTGCTTTAATTTTAGCAACATCCATATGCTCCTTGCCTAGTAGCCCTGCTTCAATTTTAATCGCTTCTGTTTTGTTTTTTGTAATAAAATCATCAATGATTTTTGCAGGCGCAATGGCATCTTCCATACCGAATGCATAAGCATTAGGCCCTGTTAAAATGTCATCTAAAGAGGTAATATTTAACCCTTCTAAAGCCCTGCGCACTAAAGTGTTTTTGTAAACTACGTACTCAACGCCTGCTTCCCGACATTTTTTTCTCAGCTCGGTAGCTTTTTCAACTGTTAAGCCGGAATATTTTACTACTACAACACTTTGAGCCTGTTCAAACTTTTGTGCAATTTCTGCAACTGCAGCTTGTTTTAACTCGCGACTATTGCCCATTTTCTTTCACCCCCTATTTTATAATAAAAGAAAACCCTTGCAAAGGCGCAAGGGAGCAATACAATGTATGATCCATTACACCTCGGCTGGCGAAGAAACTCTTCATTATCACTTCGTGACCTGCTGTCTTTGGCATAGGTTTTCTAACCAAATGAATTTTAACACAATGGTTTCTCTTTGTCAACGTTTTTCACCAAATAGGCGGTTCCCATAAAACTACTTCTTTTGTAAGCAAACTTTGTTGTACATCAATCAAACGCTGATTTTTGCTACCTATAAAAGGTTTTCCTAAGGTTCTTTCTTCCAGTTTAAAAGGGCCATCTACCAGCACATCAATGTAAGATAAAAAGTTTTTTATACTTTCTTTCTCTTCTCCCCATTTTATAAGGTCTTCATACAAAAAACCTGTATAGGTCCATATATTTAACCCTTTTTCTTTTGTTTTTTTCGCCAACACTTCAAAAGCTTCGCTTTGGCTAAAGGGTTCTCCTCCTGAAAAAGTCACCCCATCTTGCAGAGGATTATCTTCCATTTGCTTAAGAAGTACTTCAATCTCTTCTTCATATCCCCCTGAAAAAGGATGGGTTTGAGGGTTATGGCATCCTTCACAGTGATGAGGACAGCCCTGAGAAAACACCACATAGCGTATTCCCGGGCCATCTACAAAGGATTCTTTCGTAACCCCTGCAAGGGTTAGTCTCATCCTGCCGCCTCCTGAGAAGTAGGTGTCATTCCGATTCCGTGCTTTACCCTGTCATGTTCTTCCGCTTTTTTTGCATTGTTAAACCGATCCAAGGTGCCAACTAAATAACCGGTAATCCGCCTAATCCGGTCAAAGGGGTATTCTGCTTCATTCCGTCCGCATTTAGGGCAGTTATCATCAATAATTCCTTGATAGCCACATAAGGTATCTCTATCAATAGGATGGTTTATAGAACCATAGCCAATACCTTGATCATGCATACAGCGAATCACTTTTTCAAAAGCATCTAAGTTCTTTAAAGGATCTCCATCAATTTCTACATAGCTGATATGCCCTGCATTGGTAAGGGCATGATATGGTGCTTCCAAAGCAATTTTATCAAAAGCACTAATAGGATAATATACGGGAATATGAAAACTATTGGTGTAATAGTCTCTATCGGTTACTCCTTCAATTACGCCGAAACGTTGTTTATCCATTGCCACAAAGCGTCCCGACAATCCTTCTGCAGGAGTAGCCAGTAGCGTAAAATTCAACTTGGTTTCTTGAGCTTTTTGATCAGTGTAATCTCTCATAAAGCCAATAATTTTCAATCCCAATTCTTGACTTTGAGCACTTTCTCCATGGTGTTTTCCTACTAAGGCTTTTAAGGTTTCAGCTAGACCGATAAAACCAATGGATAAAGTACCATGTTTAATCACTTCTCTTATCTCATCGTTCCAAGCCAGTTTATCTGCATCAATCCAAATACCCTCTCCCATTAAAAAAGGAAAGTTTTTCACTTTTTTTCTGGCAATCACTTCAAAACGTTCTAGTAATTGTTCTGTTACCAAATCCATTTTTTCTTTTAAGGAAGTAAAGAACTGATCCAAGTTTCCTTTTGCTTCAATAGCTAACCTAGGTAAGTTAATAGAAGTAAAGGACAGGTTTCCCCTTTGAGGCGCTATAGATTTTTCAGGATCATGGACGTTAGCCATTACCCTGGTTCTACATCCCATATAGGCAATTTCTGTTTCAGGATGGCCGGGTTTATAGTATTCTTTATTAAAAGGCGCATCTACAAAAGAAAAGTTGGGAAACATTCTTTTAGCACTGGTACGTATGGCCAAACGGTATAAGTCGTAATTAGGATCTCCCGGATTAAAGGAAATTCCTTCTTTTACCCTAAATATTTGAATAGGGAAAATAGGGGTTTCCCCATTACCCAATCCATCTTCTGTAGCCAGTAGCAGCTGTTCAATCACCAGTCTTCCTTCAGGACTGGTGTCCATGCCGTAGTTAATAGAAGAAAAAGGCACTTGGGCTCCTGCACGGCTGTTCATCGTATTTAAGTTGTGAATTAAAGCTTCCATGGCTTGGAAAGTAGAGCGCTTGGTCTCTTTTTCTGCTTTTCTTTGGGCGAAAGCCGTTAGCTTTTCACCTTCCTCTTGATTTGCATAGGCTAACAAGGCCTTTTGTAGCTGCATTGTGGCTTTTTTATTTTCTTCTAAGGTTGGATTAAGCCCCTCTTTTTGTAGTTGTTCTACAAGTTTTTCAGCAACTTCCTGGCCATCTTCTACATTGGCAATTAATTCTAAAGCTTTTCCTAAATTGTTTTTATAAAAACGAATAAAGGTTTTTTTCACTCCAGGGGCCATGCCGTAGTCAAAATTAACCACACTTTGTCCACCATGTTGATCATTTTGGTTAGCTTGTATAGCAATGCAAGCTAAGGCAGAGTAGCTGATAATATCTTTAGGCTCTCTTAATACCCCATGACCTGTAGAAAACCCTCCATCAAAAAGTTTTAATAAGTCAATTTGACAGCAGGTGGTAGTTAAGCTATAAAAATCCAAATCATGAATATGAATATCCCCATTTTGATGGGCCGAGGCATGATCAGGCTTTAACATATATAAATTATAAAACTGTTTTGCCCCTTCAGAACCAAAGCGAAGCATGGCTCCCATAGCCGTATCTCCGTTAATGTTGGCATTTTCTCTTTTAATATCGGAATCCAAAGAATCTTTAAAAGAAATATCTTGAAAGGTCTTCATAAGCCTTGAGTTCATCTCGCGGTTTTGACTTCTTTCGGACCGATATAAAATATAAGCCTTTGCCGTTTTTACAAAACCTTGTTCAATTAAAACTTTTTCTACTAAGTCTTGTATTTCTTCTACTTTAGGTGGCATGGTTTTATCCCGCTGGGCAATTTCCTCTTCTACCAACTTTAACATATCTTTAATCTGCATTAAGGTTACATTTTCTTCTGTTGCAGTAAAAGCTTTTTCAATTGCAAACTGAATTTTGTGT
>CAZEIB010000058.1:0-10931 GCA_964511785.1 uncultured Oscillospiraceae bacterium | reverse complement strand
TTATTAGCAACCAGTGCATCTTTTACAGCAGACATTTGTATAAACCAAGTTGACCTTGCATAATATAAAAGTGCCGTATCACAGCGCCAACAAAAGGGATAGTTGTGAACATAGGGCTCTACTTTAAATAAAAGTTGCCTATCTTTTAAATTATCCAAAACTAATGGATTTACTTCTTGTACCGTTAATCCTCCCCAAGGGGTGGATTCAACAAATTTTCCTTGATCATTTACAAGTTGAACAAAGGGTAGATGATTTTCTTTTCCGATTCGGGCATCATCTTCCCCAAAGGCAGGAGCAATATGAACAATACCAGTTCCGTCTGTAAGGGTAACGTAATGATCGGTTACCACATACCATCCTTTTTCTTTAGGGTTATCAAAAGAAAACAAAGGTTCATAAGATAAGCCTTTTAACTCTTCTCCTAAAAGACTTTTAAGAATAACAAAATCATCATGCTCTTCATAAAAAAGATTATTTACTAGGGCTTTAGCTAAGATATAAGTTTTTTCTTCTTTTTTTAAATATACATACTCTTCTTTAGGGTTCACACATAAAGCAACGTTACTAGGCAGTGTCCATGGAGTAGTGGTCCAAGCAAGAAGATAAGTATTCTCCTCCCCCATAACGGGAAAACTTACATATGCGCTTTGATCTTCTACTTCTTTATATCCTTGGGCAACCTCGTGAGTAGATAAAGCAGTACCGCAACGTGGGCAATAAGGAACAACTTTATGTCCTTTATAAAGCAAATTCATTTTGTCAATTTCTTTAAGGCTCCACCAAACAGATTCAATATAATTGTCTTCATAGGTAATATAAGGATTTTCCATGTCCACCCAATACCCTACTCGTTTAGACATATCTTCCCATTCATGTAAATATTTCCAAACGCTTTTTTTACATTCATTAATAAAGGCTTCAATTCCATAGGCTTCAATTTGAGGTTTACCATTAAGACCTAAGGATTTTTCAACCTCTAACTCTACAGGTAAACCATGGGTATCCCAGCCGGCTTTACGTAAAACATTTTTCCCTTTCATAGTTTGGAACCTGGGAATTAGATCTTTTACGGCACGGGTAACAACATGGCCAATATGAGGCATGCCATTGGCTGTTGGTGGCCCATCGTAAAAAGTAAAATGCTCTTTCCCGTCACGATGGTGAAAACTTTTTTGAATAATATCATTTTTCTCCCAAAAAGCTAAAACCTCTTGTTCACGCTGCTCGAAATTCAAATCTGTTGGTACTTTTTGATACATTTCTCTGCCTCCTAAAATCATTAAAAAATCACCATAGGAATAAATCCTAGGGCGATTCAAAAATCCGCGGTACCACCTAGTTTGGTAAAGTAAAACTTTACCCACTTTCGCAGGTTATAAAACCATACGTAATCCTTAACGCAGAAATACGTTTCTTCTATTCAGTAATAAGTAAGTAAAACCTTTCAAAGAAAAAGCTCCAAGGTGATCTGATAACTTTTTATGATTGACTTTTCACCAAGCTGTCAATTCTCTAAAACATAAAAAAAGCATCCGTCCTTTTCATTGCTATATATCATTATATCACAAAACCTTTGAAATTGTAAAGAAAATATTATTGCATTTTTATACCCTTTATGTATAATAAACTTTGTAGATGCTTTATAAAAAGCGGTAGAATGGAAGGTAGAATAAAATGAAGTTATTTGTATTGGTTCTTTATGCACTTATGTTGGTTTCCATAATTTTAATTACAGCTAAAAAATCTCTTTCTTTAAATGATTTCTTACTTGGTGGCAGAAAAGTGGGTCCATGGATGAGTGCTTTTTCCTATGGAACCAGTTATTTTTCTGCTGTTATTATTATTGGTTATGCAGGTACTACTGGTTGGGATGTAGGTTTATCTGCTATTTGGATTGGCATAGGCAATGCAATAATTGGCAGTTTATTGGCATGGAGTTTATTGGCAAAACCTACTCGTGTTATGGGTGAACGGTTAAAAATTACAACTATGCCCGGTTTTTTTGAAAAGCGTTATCATTCAAAAGGATTAAAGTTGATTTCCTCTCTTTTGATATTTGTTTTTCTTATTCCTTATTCTGCATCAGTTTATAAAGGGTTAGGTACAGTTTTTCAATTAATTATGGGCTTTGATTATACCGTTTGTGTTATTATAATAGCCATTTTATCTAGTTTATATTTATTTTTGGGGGGCTATCGAGCAACAGCCATTACTGACTTCATCCAAGGATTTATTATGATTTTCGGCATGATATTGGTTGTAGGTTATATTGTAAAGGGTAGTGGTGGTTTAATAGAAGGGTTGGCACAATTAGGCAAGGAAGGAATAGGCGGTAAAGGGTATAACACCCTTCTTCCTCCGGCTGGGAAGGGCAGTTCTTTATGGCCTAATATGCTTCTTACTTCTTTAGGAGTTTTAGGAATGCCCCAAATGGTTCATAAGTTTTTTGCTATAGAAAATGATAAATCTGTTAAGCAGGCTAAAACAATTTCTACAATATTTGCTTTAATTATTGCAGGTGGTGCTTATTTTGCCGGTAGTTTTGGAAGGGTGATTTTATCTAAAATTCCTGCCGAAGGAGGAACCGCTTATCAGTTAATCACTACAGGAGTTAAAGCAAAAGATACTGTTATGGCTACAATGATTACCGATCAATATGTTGTGAAAATGCCCGATGTTATTCAAGGCTTTTTTGTTGTGTTATTATTATCGGCAAGTATTTCTACTTTAACCTCTTTGGTTCTATCCTCAGCTTCTGTTATTTCCATTGATTTAATTAAGCCTGCTTTTCCTAAATTAAACTTGAAAAATACTACCTTTATTATGAGAGGTTTATGTTTATTGTTTGTAGGCTTATCTCTAGTAATTCATTTCTTACTACAAAATACTCCTATCGTCTCCTTAATGGCTCTTTCTTGGGGCGTTGTGGGGGGGACTTTCTTAGCGCCATTTCTCTTTGTTTTCATTGTGTCAACTGACAAGAATTTTTCTTTGTCTCTCTACTTCATTAGGTATTCCCCTTCTATTAGGAGATTTATCATTAGCACCCCTTTGTGGGGCTATTTCGATGGTTGTAGGATTAATTACTGTTCCTGTTATAACTTTATTTACTCAAAAACATAATAGAATTCCGGAAGAAGTGATTCAATTAGCCTTTAAAACAAAAGGTTGATTCCTCTTACAAAAACCCCTTAGTAAGTTTTGTTGCTTACTAAGGGGTTTTTAATCTGTTTCAAGTACTATAGAAATTTGTTATTAGCGGTTTAAATCCTTTAAAACAAAAGGTTGATTACTTACAAAAACCCCCTTAGTAAGCAACAAAACTTACTAAGGGGGGTAATCTGTTTCAAGTACTATAGAAATTTGTTATTAGCGGTTTAAATTGTTTAAATTTTCAGTAAAGGTAGCTGCTTCTACCCATGCGGATACTTGTGCATTAAAGTGCTCATTTTGTTTTGTTAAAAGCAACTCTTCACTAAGAATTTTTCTCATATCTTCCTGAAGGGAAGCAGGGCCACTTTCTCCGTCAGCAGTATATTCAATCACATGAATACCATGAAGTCCTTTAACAGGACCACTAATGTCTCCAATAGCTTTTAAAGCCATTCCAGCCTCTACAAAAGCAGGGTCGAAACTGCTGAAGTCTTGATAAATTGCATAGCCTGTACTTTTTTGTGGTTCATTTTTCATTCCCGGGTCTTGCCCGAATTCTTCCATTACTCCATCAAAATCATTGTCGTTTTCAAGCTTTTCTATTATTTCATTTACTGATTTATCAAGGGCTTTATAACCTGTTTCTTTAGCACTTTCTAACTTTATATCCAGTTCTTTAATTGCTGTCTCAATATTTTCAATTTCTTTTGTAGTCGCTGTTTTTTCTTCTTTTACATTTTTCTCTTCACTTGTTTCCAAAGAAGCTAACGTTGTGTTTAAGCTTGAAAGTGAGCTTTCGAGGGTGCTTTTTTCTTTTGTTAAATCATCAATTTCTTTTTTATTTTCTTCAGGGAATTCTCTTAAAATATGTTTGGTATAGCGAATGCCTTCAGGGGTAAAATAAGTTTCTTTCCCTCCGTTAACAGCATTGGCAAAAGCAGAAAGATTATTTTCATAGGTGTCTTTATCTGTAGCTACTTTCTCTTCAAATGCTTTTTCAATTTCCTCATCAGAAATAGTAATACCTTCAACCATTTTTTCTTTTAGTTTATTTTGAGAAAAATTTTTCTTTTCATATTCTATTAAGTTTTCAATGCTTCCGCCCATTTCATTGGCCATGTTTTCCAAGGTTTCTTCCAGTTCTTCATCTAAAAGCGTAGTGTCTTTTAAAAAATATTCTTTTAGAAATTCTTTTTGTGAAGCATAACTTTCTTCAGCATTCTTTTCAATCTCTACTAATTCTTCTTCGGTAAAACTGTCAAATCCATATTCCAAAATTTTTTCATCAATAACCAATTGCGGTTTAAATTGATTTTCGATTACAGATTTTTGTGCATCAGAAATGTTTTGTGGATCTGCTATATTATAACTGTTTCCATACATTTGAGCTATTTGATTTAATTGGCTGTTTGCGGCATCAACCACTTCTTTTTTAGTTATTTCTTTTCCATTGTAGGATAAAATAACAAGTCCATTATCTACATCCATATTTTTTTCAACTAACTCGCAACCTGTTAGCGCCATGGCTAATACAACTAACAACAACAAAACAACCTTTTTTTTCATTAAATATTCGCTCCATTTCAACAATAATCACTTTTGCATTATACTTTAATCGCCTTAAAACAGCAAGACACTTTATAGATAATTCATAGTATCTTTACTATGTACAATTAACCAGCCATCTAAATTTCCTTTATTTCCAACTTCTACATAGGGAATTTTCAATTCATCCATTAGCACATATAAAACAACAAAGCCATAGGGGGTAATATCCCCTCTCCCCTTTGGCATATTCGGATATAGTTCTCTTTGGGGTACTGGTAAGGAAAATAAATCTTTCATTTTTACATAAACTTGGTCTTTGTAAAATATTTGCTTTTTAGGTGGATAAATCCCCTTTTTATGAAAAAGAGATTTTAAGGTTGTAAAAGTCCCTCCAACGCCAATCCATCTTGTGTTTTTCAGCAAACGAATAGGTTTTGCAATGGATAAATGATTTTTTACATCTTCCAGAATTCCTTCTAAATCTTGAAAAGTAGCCTTAGGATATTTCTTTAACAATCGCATGGCACCTAGTTGTAAACTACTGGTTTTAGGATAGCTTAATTGACTACCATAAGCAATTTCAGTAGAACCTCCTCCGATATCAATCACTCCATACTTTCCTTTAGTTCCTGCGCCGGCTCCAATAAAGGAATAATAGGCCTCCTCTTCTCCTGAAATAATTGTAATGGATTTACCTGTAGTTTGATAGATGGTTTGAATAATATCATTTCGATTTATCGCATCTCTTAAAGCACTTGTTGCAAAAATCCAGAATCGGTTTACGTAGTATTTTTCATAGGCATCATTATGCATATGTAAAATGGCTTGAATCGTTCTTAAAATACTCTCTTTTGATAGCTGGTTACCTTTATCTAAACCCTCAAACAATCGCGTAAGAGAGTATCCTCTGTCTATAATCCGTAAAGGCTTTCCCTTAGGACAAACTAACATTCTTGTAGAGTTTGAGCCAATTCCTATTACTCCGTCTACTACTCTTTTTTTCATACACTTCTTCTTTCCAATATTCTATTACCAATTATACTATAGTGCTCTACTTATATTACTCTATAACAGAAAGATTCGCCTCTCCATCGGAATGCAGAATTTCCGGGTTTGTAATAACAAAACGCACTTCACCCGGTTTTAGATAACCATATCGAGTACGAGCTTCGTTTTCAATAAAGGCATTGGTTTGAGAAAGACGTAGTTTTTCTTCTAAATCTTTTGCTTCTTTTTCAAGTTCAAATACTCTGGAACGAAGACCATTTTCTTCTTTAGCTAATTGGGCTAGCTGTAAGTTCATTTTATTGGAAAAAAACATATACCCAACTAATATTAAAACAATCATTAATACTAACCATAAAAAAGATACATATTTTTTAGGCTTATTGCCTTCTTTTATATTACTTATATTACTCATGTTAGATGTTATCCTTTACAGATTTAATAATGGTTCTTTTGTTTTGCAATAATGGTTGTAACAACATCATCTAAAAGTGCTATTACATAAGGCTTTCCTCTTTCAGTTTTTCCTTGTAGTAGAATTTCATTAGATAAAATAAAAGTTGGAGGGGAGGTTTCCTGTACAACGAATATTTCCCAAGGAGTATGATCTATTTTAGCTACACTGGTAATATAGGTTCCATTGGATCCATTTTTGTTAAAAGTAAACGTCTTTACTCCTTTTCCATTTCTTCCTTGAACATCAAAATCCAAAGCTAATATACGCTTCATACTTCCACGTTCACTAGATAGAACAAGCTGACTGTCTTTTTGTATTTGTCCTGCCCAAATGACCTGATCTTCTTTCTCTAACTGAATTCCTTTTACTCCACCTGTTGCTCTTCCCGTTAATGGAACAGAGCTACTATCAAAACGAATAGATTGTCCCTTTTGGGTAATGAGAAGCATATCATCTTCATTGTTTGTTTCAAATTGAACCTTAATAATTTCATCTTGTTTTTTAAGTTGCATAGCAATAAATTTTTGCCGCTTAACATCATACTCTTTACTTAAGCTTTTCTTAATCATTCCATTTTTAGTATAAAATATCACCGGCGAAAAATCTTCAATTTCATCTGCTGAAACGGCAAACAATGAAATAAGTTTTTCTCCCTCTTCAAGGCCTGGCAATATCCCATTGATTAACAACCCTTTTTCCTTAGGTTTACTACTCTCCTCTAATTGGGAGACAGGGTATCTATAGCAGTTACCTAGATTTGTAAAAAACAGCAACTGTTTTCCACTATCTGTTTGTAAAGTATATTGGGGTAATGCATCAATACTTATGGTAGCCTTTTCTTCATCAGTAAATTGGTACCAACGCTCGTAACTTTTGGGGTTTATTCGCCGTACATATCCCCCATAGGAATAAATGATAGTACATTCCTCAATAAATACCGGTTCACCTATAGGAACAGCCAGTGCGGCCTCTTCTTCTTTCATAGCTGCTAATCTTTCTTGTGGAAATTCATCAGCAACTTCTTCAAGTTCTTGAATAATTACTTTAAGGAGTTTTTTTTCATTGTTTAAAATAGATTCTAAATAAGCAATGCCTTTAAGAATATTTTCGTATTCTTTACGTAGCGCCAACAACTCTAAGTTTGTCAATCGTTGTAAGCGCATATCTAATATCGCTTGAGCTTGAATTTCGCTAAGGGTAAAGGTAACCATTAGTTTCTCTTTTGCTTCTTTAGGGTTCTTACTGCCTCTTATTAATGCAATCACTTCATCTAAATGATCAACAGCAACCATCAGCCCTTCTAAAACATGGGCCCTTGCTTTTGATTGCTCTAAATCATAAGTGGTACGTCTTGTAATTACGTTTTTTTGATGAGAGATAAAATACCCAATCATTTCCTTTAAACCCATTTGTACAGGTTTACCATTGGCAATGGCTACCATATTAACCCCAAAGGTGGTTTGCAAATCGGAGTATTTATATAAATATCCCAAAACATCCTCAGGATTTACGTCTTTTTTCAGCTCAACAACTGCTCTAATACCGTTTCGATCACTTTCATCACGAATGTCATAAATACCACCAAGAACATTCTTTTTTTCTTCTGAAACTTTTAAGATTTTTTCAAGCATTGAAGATTTGGATACTTGGTAAGGTATTTGAGAAATCACCAGTAAATTTCTTCCGGCTCTCCCCTTTTCAATATCTACTTTAGCACGCAAAATAAGCTTACCTCGACCGGTTTCGTAAGCTTTTCTAATTTCATCAGTTTCAATTAATACTCCACCTGTTGGAAAATCAGGGCCGGGAATATAATTCATTAACTCTTCAAGGGAGATATCAGGGTTATTAATCTGTGCAATTACCCCCATAATCACCTCTGTTAAGTTATGAGGCGGAATATTGGTAGCAATACCAACAGCTATACCGCTTGCACCATTTACCAGTAAATTCGGATATCTGGCAGGTAACATATCCGGCTCTTTTAAAGTATCGTCAAAGTTCAAATGAAAAGGAACCGTATCTTTTTCAATATCCTCCAACAACCTCATAGCTAAAGGAGCCAGTCTAGCTTCTGTATACCTCATAGCAGCAGCAGTATCGCCATCAATAGAACCAAAGTTACCATGTCCGTCTACTAACAGCCCTCGCATTGAAAAGGGCTGTGCCATACGTACCAGAGCATCATAAACCGATATATCTCCATGGGGATGATACTTACCTAAACACTCTCCAACAATTCTGGCAGATTTTCGGTGAGGCTTATCAGGAAGCATTCCCATATCCCACATAGCATACAAAATTCTTCGTTGTACAGGCTTAAGTCCATCTTCCACCCTTGGCAATGCTCTTTCTAAAATAACATATTCTGCATAGGGTATCATAGATTGATGCATTACTTCTTCAAGAGGCGTTTGAATGATTTGCTGCTGACTGATTTCTATTACCTGATCTGATTTGTTTTTTTTCCCAGCCATAAGTATTTATGCCTCCTTTATTTAATGTTTTTTTGAGATTGCATAAACTGATCTTCTTTATTGAAGTTTGCATATTTACTAATATATTCTCGCCGTGGCTCTACTTTGTCACCCATAAGAATAGTAATAATTCTGTCTGCTTGGGCTGCATCTTCAATGGTAACTTGCAAAAGCTTTCTTTTTTCAGGATTCATAGTCGTTTCCCATAGTTGATCCGGATTCATTTCCCCAAGGCCCTTGTACCTTTGTAAGGTATACCCTTTTCCGAAACTCTTGGTTACTTTTTCTAAAGCTTTATCGTCGTAAACATATTCAAGCTTATTACCTTTTTGTACTTTATATAAAGGGGGCATTCCAATATATACATGCCCTTGAGTAACAAGTTCCTTCATATACCTATAAAAGAAAGTAAGAAGGATTGCTCGTATATGAGCCCCATCCTGGTCAGCATCTGATAAAATAATAACTTTATGATATTTTAAGCTATCCAATTTAAAATCTTCATCAATACTTGTGCCTAAAGCTGTAATAATGCTACGAAATTCCTCGTTGCCTAGTACTTGATCCAGCCTTTTTTTCTCTGCATTTAAAGGTTTTCCCCGTAAAGGAAGAATGGCTTGAAATCGCCTATCTCGTCCTTGTTTTGCACTACCACCGGCAGAGTCTCCTTCAACAATAAAAAGTTCATTTTCTTTTGGATTTCTCCCTGTACTACTGGCAAGCTTTCCTACTAAAGGTGCTGCTTCCAGTTGACTTCTTGCCCGCGCCATACTTTGGGCTTTACGAGTAGCTTCTCGAACTTTTGCAGAACGGATAGCTTTTTCAACAATTTTTTCTATCATTTCTTGATTTTTTAAATCTGCTAAAAATTCATTGAGTTTTTGTGTAATAATATTTTCAACGGCAGGCCTTACTTCAGTATTTCCCAAGCGCCCTTTTGTTTGTCCTTCAAACTGCGGGTTTTTAACCATAGTGGTAAGTACCGCTGTCATACCCTCTCTAAAGTCCTCCCCGGAAAGATTGTTGTCTTTTTCTTTTAAAGCTCCAACTTTACGAGCATATTCATTAAAAACTTTTGTATAGGCGCTTCTGAAACCTGTTTCATGGGTTCCCCCTTCGCCGGTAGGAATATTATTAACATAGGAAAATAGATTTTCAGTGTAGCCATCAGTATATTGTATTGCTACTTGACAATAAATATCATCTTTATGTCCCTCTAATAAAAATGGCGTTGGCTGAATTACATTTTTATCATGGTTTAAGTATTGAACATAGTCACTAATTCCACCTTCATAGATATATTCTATAGGAGAAGGTTTTTCCTCTCTTTCATCTAAAAAAGTAATTAGAATGCCTTTATTTAAATAAGCTAATTCTTTTAAACGTCTAGAAACAGTGGTGGCATTAAAAGTCGTTTCTTCAAAAATTTCCTTATCAGGTAGAAAACAAACCAAAGTCCCTTTTTTTCGAGTATTCCCAATTTTCTCCAAAGGTCCTTTAGGGTGGCCCGCCAAGGTTTTTTTTTGTTTTTCATCGTATACTGTAGAAAAGGTCATTTTATAGTGTGTCCAGTCTCTATACACATCAATGGTCATCCATTGGGATAAAGCATTTACAACCGATCCCCCAACGCCATGTAGCCCACCAGAGTAACTATAGTTTTCACTGTTAAATTTTCCTCCTGCGTGAAGTTTGGTATAAATTAATTCAACTCCACTAATACCTAAAGTGGGATGAATATCAACAGGCACTCCTCGCCCATTATCATATACACAAGCCGATCCATCTTTATTAAGGGTTACATCTACCCTTGTAGCATAACCATTAGAAGCCTCATCAATGGCATTATCTACAATTTCCCATAAAAGATGATGTAGCCCTCTGCTGCCGGTAGAACCAATGTACATACCGGGACGCATCCGAACAGCATCCAAACCTTCTAATACCTGTATATGATCTGCAGTATACTGCTGTGACATTTCTCATTCCCCTTTTTTATGCACATACAAAAAAAGCTGTAATCAGCTTAATACATCAAGTAATTATACCATAAGGTACTTTTATCAACAAGATAGTAAAACAACTCCTAAATATTGGCTCCATTATTATACCATTGTTTTTTATAAAAAGTAAAACCAGTTTATTTTATCCTTTACGAGTTTAATCATCTTGCATTTCTTTTCAGAATAAGAGATAATTTACATAATCAATTTAGTTAAGAAGGGAATATATTTATATGGTAGATTGTAAACTGAAGTGCACCAAAAAGAAATAGCCCAAGAGAATTT
>CAZEIB010000057.1:0-11030 GCA_964511785.1 uncultured Oscillospiraceae bacterium | reverse complement strand
AAAGTAAAAACATTGATGTTAATGGATTTTTAGTAATTTACTCTTGATAAGATCCTGAACCAAGTATGGAGGACATGAAAGTTACAAAAGGCTTAAAGTCGCTATCTGAAAAGGTAGATATACAACTGCTTGATCATTTTGTTATTGGAAAAAAGAATGTGTATTCCTTTGCCAAAGAAATGCCTGAGTATGTAAGTGACAATCAAGATTATAAGCAAGCTATCAAAACACAGGCAAAAAAGAAACATAGACAACGTGAATTTGACCTTGAACTATAGCATCTGAGAAAAAAGATTACGCTATAGTTTTTTTTGATTAAAAAATAAAGGAGAAAAAAGAAAATGGGACATGTATTAATACTTGCAGAAAAACCAAGCCAAGCAAAAGCGTATGCAGACGCGTTTCAACATACTAATACGAAAGAAGGATACATCGAGGTAACGGATCACCGTTTCTTTGATGATAGGGCATATATCACCTGGGGGTATGGCCATTTAGTAGAACTAGTTTCCCCGGAACAATATAACGCAGCATGGAAGCAATGGAAATTAGAACAACTCCCTATGTTTCCAGAGCATTTTCAATTTCAGGTAAGTAAAGATAAGAAAAAGCAGTTTAACATTGTAAAAAAACTACTAAATGACGCAAGTGAAATTATTGTAGCAACAGATTGTGATCGTGAAGGAGAGAATATTGCCCGAAGCATCATTTCTCTTGCTGGTGCAGCGAATAAACCGACCAAACGATTATGGATTAATTCATTGGAAGTAGATGAGATCCAAAAGGGTTTTCAGAAATTGAGAGATGGAGATAATTATCTATCTTTATATAAAGAAGCTCAAACGAGACAGTTTAGTGATTGGTTAGTTGGTATGAACGCATCCAGATTATATACATTACTTCTGCAACAAAAAGGAATGCAAGGTGTATTCAGTGTTGGAAGAGTTCAAACTGCAACACTTTATTTATTATACAAACGTCAACAGGAAATAGAAGAATTTGTTTCTCACCCTTACTTCACGTTTCAAGGAGTAGCGATCACAAATAATGAATCTTTTGACGTGAAACATAAACAACGTTTTAAGACAAAAGAAGAAGCCCAGAAAATATTACAAGAAAAAGGTATTGTGACTGAGGTAAATGACGGGCTTGTCCAAGCATTAACGAAAGAATTGAAAAAAGAAAAATCACCAAAGTTACATTCCTTGTCATCCTTGCAGAGTACTGCGAATAAGAAATGGAAATACAGCCCGTCAGAAGTATTAAAAATTGCACAGGCTTTGTACGAAAAGAAGATTTTGTCTTATCCAAGAACAGATTGCCATTACATTAATGATAGTGAATTTAATTATGTTAAAGATAATCTTCCAAACTATCAAAAGTGTTTGAATCTGAATATGGAAATAGCTTATCCAGAAGCCCGCAAACGCTATGTAAACAATTCCAAGGTTGGTGAATTATCTAGAGTATGATATACGTATGTATTTAAAGTATCTGAAGAATATAGATGCTTATTTTTTTAACTTAAAACACTAAATATCTATATGAGAATTTTAAAGTCTTTAAGGTATTTAGAGATAAGAGGTGTAGTATGGCAAAAGTGATTAAATTTAAAAATGAGGACTCTGATGATATTTATCTTTTAATTTCCAATAAAGGTGAACCTTTTCTTTATCCTAATAAATATCTGAAGTTCTTAAAGACTATAAATATGGCAAATAACACAATTAAGTCTTATGCTTATAGATTAAAACTATATTGGGATTTCATAGAATTATTTCAAATAGATTTTAAGAATATCTCAATGGAAAATTTATTGAAGTATATAGGATGGCTGCAAGGAAAATCTACTATTAACAAAACAATGAGGCAACCTAAGACTGTAAATTATAACGTTATGGCAGTTTTTGGTTTTTACAATTACTTAGAAAGGTTCCATTCAGATATACTCGAAAGCCAGTTGGACTTTTACTCTAATTCAAACAAGAAGCATTCTTATAAATCCTTTCTTGAGCATACAAAGACCAGTGTTAAATATAAGTTAAATGCTATAAAACTGAAAGAAACAAAAAGACCATATAAAAAATTATCTGAAGAGCAATTAAACCAAATATTCCAATCCAAATTAAATATAAGAAATATGCTATTAGTAAGTGTCCTTTATGAATCTGGTATAAGAATTTCGGAGGCATTAAACATTAAACTTGAGGATATCGACCTCTCTGATAAAAAAGTAGTGATAACTAAATCTAAAACATCATCAGGCGAAAACAGATTAGTTTTTCTATCCGCAGACACAATCAATTTATTGCAAGATTATATATATGAAGTACATGAAAAAAACAACTTTGATAGTGATTATTTATTTTTAAAATTAAGTGGATCATCCAAAGGTCAGGTTTGTGATTATGAAACTATAGATGCATTTTTTAGAGATTTATCCACAAAACTAAAATTCAAAGTTACTCCTCATATGTTTCGGCATACCTTGGCTACTGAACTTCACGAAAAAGGAGTTGAAATATCAATAATTAAAGCATTATTGGGGCATAAGGACGTTCAAACAACCATGAACATGTATATCCATCCTTCAGAAGAATCTATAAGAGATGAATACAACAAGGTAATGTTACATAGAGAAAGGAGCTATATAAGATGAATCCTGAAACTGTCAGAATACAAAATATTATTGAAGATTTTTTTGACCATAATTTATGTTTTAGACCGGATGTTTGGAATAGCGATAACTTGAAGGTAGCAAAAGAATCCAGCAGACCAGTGAATAAGTACAGAAATACACTTGACTTTACTATATGTAAAAATAATTATATAAAGAATGAGATTAAATATTATTTCGGAAAAAACCTGAAAGATAGTTTATATTCTGTTATTACTATATTCGAAGGAAAAGGACATCACTTAAGACGGATGCTTAGATTTATGGATACAAGATATCCCTATATAAAAACGGTGTTGGACATTCCTAAAGAAGAATTAATGTTAAAATATACAAACTACTTAATTGATGCTGGTATAAAAGTTAAAAGAATTAATAAGAAAACAAACAGTATGCATGTGACAGCAGTAGTTTCATTAATGAGTATATTTTATGATTATATATATGACGTCTTTGATCTGACACCTGAGTATGAAAAAGATATCTGGGATGGAAAGAAATTACCTATAGAATTGAACTATACTAATACAGGTACAAAAAAAATAAAATTTACAAAAGTAAATCAAGTACACAAAGAGTTAGTGAAAAAATATCTATATACTCGAATTGTAGAATTGAAAAACTTAAGTTTTTCAATTGGAATCCGATACGTTCGCGAAATTACCTTATTTGTGAATTTCTTAAATAATAACTATCCAAAGTTACAATTAAAAGATATTGACCGTAAACATTTAGTAAGTTATTTACAATATATAAAGAACAAAAAAATATTAAACAAGAAAACTCGTGAGAAAATAATGGCTACCAATGTTTATGTAAGTAGCAATCTAACAATAGTAAGAAAATTCCTGACAGACTTGAAAATTTTCAACTGGAAAGATGCACCAATTGAGCATATCGAAGCTTTATTTCTACCAAATGATAATCCCCGTCGAACTAAAAGTCAGAGCTACGACAACCCCAAGTATATTCCAGACTATATATGGGACCAAGTCGTTGAAAATATTCATTTAATTGGTGACAGGTATATACCCATTATCTTAATTATGGAAGGTACAGGGTTTAGAGGTACTGACGTACTAGGATTAAAGATTAATTGTTTAGAAAAAGATAATAAAGGTGATTATTGGTTAGTTGGTGATCAAAGGAAAGTAAACTATAAAGATCATAAAGTTCCGATCTCGGTAGAATTAGCTAAAGTTGTTATAGCTCAACAAGAAATCTGTAAGCAAAAATCAACTTCTGAAAATAATCCAGATAACTATCTTTTTGTTTCTTACCGAGGTCCACGAAAAGGTAAACCACAAACTACGGCAACGCTTTCTACTGTTTTAAATAACTTTGCTAAAAAAGTGAATATAAGGGATGTCAATGGTGAAATATATAGATTTAAAAATCATGCTTTTAGGCATAGGTATGGTGTAACACTAATTAACAATGGTATGAGTATCGTACACGTGCAAAGATTAATGGCTCATGCTTCACCTGAAATGACATTAGCTTATGCGAAGATACATGACCAAACCTTAAAGGATGCTTATTTTAAAGCGAAAAGTAAAGGTGGAGTCAGATTTGATATAGAAGGCGCTCTAATCAAATCTAATATCGATGAACAAGCTTTAGAAAATGATTTAGAACTAGAGTGGGTTAGACATAATTATGATTCAATACGAATGGATCATGGAATGTGTATTAAGAGTACAAAAATGAAATGTGATTACGCAGAAAAAGTCATAGAACCACCATGTATTGCAAACAATTGTAGAAGCTTTCATGTAGACAGTTCCTTTGGTGATTACTACAAATCTCAAATAGCTGCTTTAGAAAAAGATATAAAAATTTATGAAAAAAATGGACATGTACGATCGTTAGAGTTTGCTAATAAAAAAATTGAAAGCTATAGAAAGGTTTTAAATGAAATTACTGAACATGAAAATGTAAGTGGTATACCTAAAGAAAGACGTGAATACGTGGGAGAGGAAAGAGTAAAGAGTGGCCAATAAAAAACCAAATACATCTAAAATTATCGCTTTAGCTAAGCAAAAGTCTTATGATACAGAAAAAAAGGTGTTCGAGACTATTAAAAAAATGATTAAAGAGAAAAAAGTAATCAATTACAATACAGTATCGAAAGAAAGTAAAATCTCCAAGTCCTTCCTATATAAAAATGATGGGATTCGAAAAAAAATAGATATGCTTAGAAACGAGCAATCCAAATTAAAAAGTGTAGTCAATCATAAACCAAATACATCGGATAAATCCAAAGATATCATAATTGAATCTTTAAAATTTAAAATTGAACGGTTAGTAAAAGAAAACAAAGACCTAAAAGAAGCTCTAGCAAGTAAGTATAACGACTTCTATAAAAATTTGTGATTGTTGTAGTGAGCTTTTTTGTCTATTTTAATCTCAACTTTGAAGTTAAAGTATTCTCAGTTTAATTATTACCAAAAAGTCATCCGTCACCCAAAATTGAGATACTTTCAAAATAAAAACCAGAAAAAATAACTATTTTGAGGGTAATATATCTTATTATTATTGGAGTATTTGGGTATTTCCTTTCTTTTTATGATGCAAAGATGAAACATAAAAAGCCTGATTCCTGTTTTTGTAACGTATTGAGATCCCAGCTGCCTATTACAACCATACCTATATTTTCATTATTCGCATGTTCAATAATTGTAGGACTAGGATAGCAACGTAATATTTTAACCCCATAAACTATATTTTTTCTTTTGTTTTTTATCAACAGGAGCAAGTTTTTTACGTCGAGAATATTCTAACTCTGCTTTTCCTTGTAAATGAAGAATTTCATTTTTAGCCTTTTCAAAATCAGTAACATAAATTCCAGAATTTTTATATTCTGGAATTAGAGATGCAATCTTTATTGCTTCATCGATTACTCACAAAGAGTTCCCTGATTCGTCTACAGTCAATAATATTTTTAATATATTTCTTTTCTCATTGTCTTTTTCACGATATTTGCTTACGACTTTATCTAATATACTCACAGCAGAATCATCCCAAATATATGTATTTGAAAAATAAATTGTTATTTCTTTGTATTCAACGCTAAGATCAAACGACTTTAAAAAGTCCTCAATTTGGGATTGAAATAAACATTCTTGGCAAAATGATGTGCTTTAGAATTAATTCAATCCCTTGTCATGAAAATTTTCGAACATATCTAATCATACTCATTTTCATTGACACGTCTTTTTTAAAAGCGTAATATAAAACCAAGACATATCAAAATAATTCGATGGGAGGAAAACAGCATGAAAACACAAATCGATATATGTGCGAATAACCTACTTAATTATCAAGAAAAATTTAAAGCTCTTTCTGATGAATATAGACTTGACATTTTAAATATACTATCAAAAAATGGAGAAACATGTGTCTGTGATCTTAGCGAGCTATTAGAGTTAAGTCAATCAAGATTATCTTACCACCTTAAAATATTATTAGATGCAGATTTTATTTCAGTCGAAAAAGAAGGGAAGTGGAATTACTATTCTGCGAATCCGAAAGAAATAAAAGAGATTTTATCAGAAGATCTTTATTTTAAATTATATCCTATTGATAAATAATTTTTATTTAATAAATCAATTTTTTTGATGTGAAAGAAGGGAATTATATCAAATGATTGAGTTCTTAAAAAACTTTATTCTGCTTTTTTTGGAATTAACAGCTCTATTTATCGTAATTAGTTTTATTGTTAGTTTATTACAGCAAGTTGTTACAGAAGAAAAAATAAAAGGAATTTTACAAAAAGGTAATAAAGCAACAGGGTATATTTCAGGAACATTATTGGGTGCACTTACTCCTTTTTGTTCTTGTTCGACAATACCTATATTGGCTGGTTTATTAAGCTCTGGCGCCCCTTTTGGACCATCTATCTCTTTTCTAATATCTTCACCATTATTAAATCCTGTTATTGTTATTCTTTTGTGGAAACTGTTGGGCTTTAAGTTAACCGCCTTCTACGTTATTGCAATGTTTATATTCGCAGTACTGGCTGGTGTAACTTTTAATGGTTTAAAATTAGAAAAGCATCTAAGAAATGTAAGAATACGTAGTTCACAAAATGGAGTAGGACAGAAAGAATCGAAGTGGATCATTGCATTAAAAGATGCTTGGAATTTTTTCTATCCAGTATTACCTTATTTGGTTATAGGGGTACTCATCGGAGCAATCATTCATGATTTTATCCCAGCGGAATTTATTACATCCATTGCCGGAGATGAACATCCATTTGCAATTCCTATTGCCGCTATAGTAGGAATACCAATGTATATTCGGGTTGAAACGATGATTCCAATATCAGAAGCATTGGTAAGTAAAGGAATGAGTATGGGGGCTGTCATTGCACTTATCATTGGAGGTGCAGGAGCAAGTCTACCAGAAGTATTATTATTAAATAAACTCTTCAAACCACGTTTATTGGCGGCATTTGTTATTGCAATTCTTCTAGGTGCTACTGTTACAGGTTATATTCTTTACTTCATTTTTTAAGGAGGTGTGATCTATGACGAAAAAATCAATATTTAAAAAAATATTCTCTTCAAATAAAGATTGTTGTTCTGTTGAATTTGAGGAGGTTGAAGAAAACAATGAAAAGGAACAAAATAAAGACAAAACGACCAAAAACGAATCTTTAAGTTGCTCGTCTAAAGCAGAATAAAAACTAATTCCATTCTATTGAAGAGCAATTCTAATATACCGTCTAATATTTTAGACGGTATATATGTTTTTACTAATCTATATGTAAATAAATTTAGTAACGTATACTTCACTTCACAACTAGGAGGGAATCATATGATCTATAATAACGATAACATTAATAATCTGCCAGTTGCTATTATAGGTGGTGGACCAGTCGGTTTATCTGCAGCATCCCATTTAGTAAGTAGAAATCAACCATTTATATTATTTGAGTCTGGTGAACAGGTAGGAACAAGCTTTTTAGATTACGGTCATGTTCGCTTGTTTTCCCCTTGGGAATATAATATAGATCCTGCCTCAAAAAAACTTTTAATCGAAAATGGCTGGAACGAGCCTGTTCCTAAAAGGTTACCATATGCTAGCGATATTTTTTATGAGTATATAAAGCCACTTTCAGAGCATCCTGATTTAAAACCACACATTCATTTAAAAAGCGAAGTTATTGCTATTGGGAGAAATAATAAAGACAAAAGGAAGTCAACAAATAGAAATAAGACACCATTTATTCTTCATGTGGAATCTTCCGGAAAAAGAGAATCCTTTCTTGCCAAAGCAGTAATAGATGCATCTGGTACATGGCAACAACAAAACCCGATAGGAGCAGGTGGAATTTATGCACGAGGTGAAAAAGAATCCTCAAAACATATATTTTATGGGATTCCTGACGTTTTAAATAAACATGAAGAACGTTACATTGGGAAAAAAACGTTGGTTGTAGGAAGTGGTCATTCTGCTGTAAATACATTGATAAACTTAAGTGAACTAAAAAGAAAAAATCCAAATACAACGATTGTATGGGTGTTGCGAAAAAAAGAAGTTTCTGAAATATTTAGTACTCCGAAAGATAAAATATTAGGTAGATACAAATTAGAAGAAAACATAGAACAGCTAGTAAGTAAAGGTTATATAGAGGTCCATACACCTTTTTATATAAATGAAGTTCGACAAAAAAACAACAAAGTAAACGTACTTGGAAAGTTAGGTAAAGAAGAGCAAATCATTACAAATGTAGATGAAATTATATCCACTACAGGATCTCGACCTAATTTCAAATTTTTAAGGGAAATTCGTTTTGACAGGGATCCAGCAATAGAGTGTGCACCGAAATTAGTTGATATTATTAATCCCCAAAAAGGAATTGTACCTCCGCATGGAGAAGAAAGACTTCGACAGCCAGAAGAAGGCTTTTATATAATAGGAGCTAAAAGTTTTGGAAGAGCTTCAACGTTTTTTTTAACAACTGGTTACGAACAAGCACGTTCAGTTGTATCATACTTATCAGAGGATATTACTTCATCTCATCAAACAAAAATAACATTGCCATCATTTTGGTATGAAAATGAATAGATAAGCTTGCGATGTTTGTGAATAAAAAATCCGAGGGCATTTTATCCCTCGGATTTTTACTTATTATTTTCAGCAAACTCTTTAATACGTTCCTCAATTTCATCTCTTACCCTCTGAAAAACACTCCACTTTTCTTCTTCTGTGCCTTCTGCTTTCGCAGGGTCATCAAACCCCCAATGTGCACGTTTTACATGAGCTGGTGTCATCGGACACTTGTCAGCAGCATCTCCACAAAGAGTTACGACAAAATCTGCATTATTTAAAATTTCTTGATCAATGATATCCGAAGTTTGAGTTGAAATATCGACACCAGCTTCATTCATTGCTTTAACAGCACTTGGATTGACTCCATGTGCTTCAATTCCAGCGCTCAGAACTTGCCATTCTTCACCAAGATATTTTTTGCCCCAACCTTCAGCCATTTGACTACGGCATGAGTTACCTGTGCATAAGAAGTAAAGTGTTTTTTTCGACATAATAAAAGTCCCCTTTTTTTGTGTTTTTATTGTATGAATGATAGCCACGTATATAGCCCAATTAATGTAATCAGGAGTGTAGGCACTGTTAAAATAATACCGATTTTAAAATAACTACCCCAAGAGATTTTCACACCTTTTTGAGACAGTACATGCAACCATAGTAAAGTGGCCAAAGAACCGATTGGCGTTATTTTAGGGCCCAAATCCGATCCGATGATATTTGCATAAATCAATGCCTCACGAATTGGCTCTGTTGTATCCGTTTCTGATATTGCCAAAGCGTTAATTAAAACTGTGGGCATATTATTCATAATCGAAGATAAGATTGCTGCGATAAAGCCCATCGAAATCGTTGCAACAAACAGTCCTTGATTGGCTGCCATTTGAATGACATCTGCCAATACACTCGTCAAACCAGCATTACGCAATCCATAAACGACTACGTACATTCCGATAGAGAAGAAAACAATTGCCCAAGGAGCTCCTTGAAGTACTTGCTTCGTGTGAACAGCAGAACTTCTTTGTCCCATAATCATAAAGAAAATAGCCGTAAGCCCAGCTATAATTGATACAGGTAATCCTGTAAATTCACTAGAGAAATAGCCGACGAGTAATACGCCTAAGATTACCCAAGCGAGTCGGAACATTTTTATATCTTTAATCGCATCCTTCGGTTGTTTTAAATCGGACACTTTGTAATCTTTCGGAATACTTTTACGGAAAAATAGCATTAACACTAAAATACTTGCGACTAATGCAAATAAGTTAGGTACTATCATCCGAGATGCATATTCAACAAAGCCAATACCAAAAAAGTCTGCCGAAACAATATTAACTAAGTTACTGACAACCAATGGTAATGAAGTGGTATCAGCTATAAAGCCACTGGCAATAATGAATGGGAAAATCATCTTTTCATTGAAATTCAAATTTCGTACCATCGCAAGTACAATTGGTGTTAGTATGAGGGCAGCTCCATCATTTGCGAACAAAGCAGCAACAACTGCACCTAGAAGACTGACATATACGAACATGCGAATGCCACTGCCTTTGGCTAATCTAGCCATATGAAGAGCAGACCACTCGAAGAAACCAATTTCATCTAGGATTAATGAAATAATAATAATCGCGATGAAAGCAAGCGTAGCATTCCATACAATCCCCGTTACGTCTATGACATCCTGAAAATTAACTACTCCTACTAATAAAGCGACTACTGCACCGATACAGGCAGACCATCCAATCGATAAGTTTCTAGGTTGCCAAATGACAAAAACAAGTGTGATAATGAAAATTAATGATGCAATAATAACTGAAGTCAACGCCCGTTCTCCTCCCTACTCACAACAAATGCGCAATCCTTGCGCTTCCAATTCAGTTACTAATCCGTCTTGTCCGGGAAGATGCTCAAGGATACCTTGTATAAACGGATAATCATCATGATCTTCATTGATGGAGTAGAAGATCCATTTTCCTTTACGCGTTTCTTTCACCAACCCAATATCCCTCAGTTTACGCAAGTGCTGACTAATCGCCGGTTGACTCATTTTAAAAATCTCAACAAACTCACAAACACAACAATCATGCGACTGAAGCAATTTCATCATCGTCAAACGCGTTTGATCTCCAAGCAATTTTAATAGTTGTGATGCTCTTTGCATATCTGTCGTCACAGTTTTACTCATAGACCATCCCTCCATTTCTCCACTATCATATAATCATATGCTTATATACGCAAGTGTGTTATTCATTTTGGAAAATAAAAATCGTTTTGTCCTTCAAAATCAAAAAGGCCACCT
>CAZEIB010000056.1:6749-11081 GCA_964511785.1 uncultured Oscillospiraceae bacterium | reverse complement strand
AAGAAATTCTCTTGGGCTATTTCTTTTTGGTGCACTTCAGTTTACAATCTACCGTTTCTAAAAAAGGAAAAACTTTTTTATATGCTACAGATATGGGAGGGTATGAAAAAGAATCTATGGAAATTTTAAAACAATATACTTTTGATTTAATTATTATGGAAAGTACCGGCGGCTTAAGTGAATGTGGAGAGGGCCATAGTTGTTTAAGAAAAAATATTCATTGGAGAAATTTTTTATTGAAAAACAATTCTATTAAAATGAATACCCCCTTTGTTTTAACCCATATGTCTCCCCACTGGACGCCTCCCCATGATATATTTAGTGAAATAGCCGCAAAAGAAGGGATGATTGTTGCCTATGATGGCTACGAAATTAAAATATAAAAGAAGAAACAAGGCTTTAGTAAGGGAATATTGGCAAGCCTATATAATTTTTCTTCCAGTATTTATATGGTTTTTTATTTTTTGTTATTTGCCCATGGGGGGACTTATTATCGGTTTTAAAAAATTTAGTGTATTAAAGGGAATTGCAAATAGCCCTTGGGTAGGCTGGGCTAATTTTACCCAGTTATTTTCCACCCCTACATTTATCAATTCAATTAAAAACACTCTTATTATTAGTGCACTTAACTTATTTATTGGTTTTCCTATTCCAATTATTTTTGCCATTATGCTGGATGAACAAAAAAACATGAGGTTCAAAAAAGTTGTTCAAACTGTTAGCTACTTGCCCCATTTTATTTCTTGGTCTGTTGCCGGTGGTATGGTGTATATGCTGTTATCTCCTAGTACAGGAGCTATAACTGCCATGATTAAAGCACTTGGTGGGGAAAGTCAAAACTTTTTGGGTATCAGTAAATATTTTAGAACCATTGTTGTCACTTCCGGTATTTGGAAATCCATGGGCTGGGGAGCCATTATTTATTTGGCTGCTATTACTTCTGTAGATGCAGAGCTTTATGAAGCGGCTATGATAGATGGAGCCGGGCGTTTTGCCCGCATTTGGAATGTTACCCTTCCGGGAATCAGAAATATTATTGCCATTCAATTAATTTTACAAGTAGGGCAAATCATGAATGTTAATTTTGACCAAATTTTCATTTTATTAAATGATTTAACTAGAAATGTTGGAGAAACCATTGATTATTATATTTACAGGGTAGGTCTTTCCAGTTCAAATAACTTTAGTTTGGCCACTGCCTCAGGAATGTTTAAATCGGTTATTGGTTTATTTATGATTGTGGGAACCAATATGATCTGTAAAAAATTGACTGATGGGGAAGGAGGTATTTGGTAACTATGAAAATTCGTAAAAAAATAGGAGAACGCAGTTTTGATATTGTAAATGCTGTTTTACTAATCATTGTATTACTTTGTACCCTTTACCCTTTTTGGTATGTATTGGTCGGCTCTGTATCCAGCATAGGGCATTTAATTAAAAATGGATTTATTTTGTGGCCAGATGGTTTGCATTGGGATGCGTATGAACAATTATTTAGAAACTCTTTAATTCCCACTGCCTATCGCAATACTTTGCTTATAACTTTTGGTGGTACAGCTATCAGCATGGGTTTAACCATTATGGGAGCTTTTGTGCTGTCTTTAAAAAAACTTCCCGGAAAAACTTTTTTTACCGCCTTTGTTGTTTTTACCATGCTCTTTGGCGGAGGGCTTATCCCTACTTATCTTCTTGTAAATGCTTTAGGTTTAATTGACACCCTTTGGGCTTTAATTTTGCCCGGGGCCATCAGTGCCTATAATATGGTTTTAATGAGAAACTTTTTTCAAAGTATTCCTGAAAGTTTATATGAGGCGGCTTCTATTGACGGCATTACCTTATTCGGTTATTTACTAAAAGTAGTACTGCCCTTATCAGGGGCGACCCTTGCAACCATTACCCTATTTTATGCAGTAAGTTATTGGAATGCCTATTTTTCAAGTTTAATTTACATAAGAGATCAAAATCTTTGGCCAATGCAAACAGTATTGCGTCAAGCTTTGATGACTGCACAATTTAACACCATGGTATACGACGATTCTACGCAAACTTTGGCACCTGAAACTGTGAAAAATGCCATGATTGTCATATCTGTATTACCCATTATTTGCGTATATCCCTTTTTACAAAAATACTTTGTAAAGGGAATTATGGTAGGTTCTTTAAAAGGCTAAAGGAATTGAACAGCAACTATGCTGCACAATATATTAAAGGAGGATTATTATGAAAAAAATTTTGGCAACCTGTTTACTTCTAACGTTATTACTATCTGTATTACCGGTGAATTTATTGGCAGAAAAAGGGGAGGACGTGGTTACGCTTAATGTTTTCTACGCCTCGTCTCGGCCTATGAATGAAGCCACAGAAATGACCAGACAGTGGATTGAAGACCATTTAGGCATTAATATTCAACTAACCCAAGGAGATGGCAGTAACTTTTCTCAGCAGCTGGCTTTAGCCATTTCTTCTGGGGATATGCCCGATGTAGTATGGCTTGGTTATAATGAATGGTTACAATATGTAGAAGAAGGGGCTTGGGCGGATTTAAGCCCCTATTATAAAAACTATGAAGATTTAAATACTTACGTAGGAGATCATTGGCTATACGTTTCTGAAAATGATGCAGTATACGGGGTTCCCAGTATGTTAGATGTTCCTTCCAGCCATGTAACAGCCATTCGTAAAGATTGGCTAGATAACTTGGGCTTGGAAATTCCCGTTACCTTAGAAGAGTATACGGAAGTGATGCGCCAATTTACCTTTAACGATCCCGATGGAAACGGACAAAAAGACACCTATGGTTTATGCGGTGTTGGTACAGATTTTTTATCTTTTCTATTTGGGGCTTTCGGTGCTTCTGCTAAACAAGATTATTTTTTAAATGAGGATAATACCATTACCACAAATGCCATTAGCGAAGGGTACAAAGAAGGGCTAAAATACCTACGAGATATTTATGCAGAAGGATTAATAGATCCTGAAATGTTTACTTGTACCTACGAACAGGCTCAAGCCAAATGGGGACGAGGAGAAATGGGTATTTGGGAATGTTGGTGGAGTCATGCAGGAAACGCCTACACCCGTTTTGATTTTGAAAACTTACAGCCTCAAGCAGAGGTGGATATTATACTACCTCCTGTTGGAGAAAATGGAATGAGCAGTAATTTATCTGCAGCTGCTTTTGATACTGTGGTAGGTATTAGCTATTTATGTGATGAAATTAAAATTCAGGCAGCCCTTAAATTACTTGATTTTCAAGCCACTTCCTATGGATTTAGGGTGGTACAATATGGCATAGAAGATGAATTTTTTACTTGGGATGAGGCAACCGATACTACCACTTGGTATTGGGGAAATAATGACCATAAGAGCAAAAGCGGTATTGAAACCACAGATATGGAAGTATATAAAATGCTTTTTCATGAAGATGTGAACCAACAAACCCACGCTTTAGATAATCAAATTCATAGTAAAATGTTTCTAAAAGGCTCTGGTATGCGCTATGATGAACCGGTACGAGAAAATGTATTTGGCTTAATAAGTACCAACGAATTGATTAGCTATGGCACAGAATTAGATACTTACTTTGTTGAAAATATGTTGGCCTTTATTATGGGAGAAAAAGATATTGATGAAAATTGGGACCAATATACTTCTACTTATTTAACCATGGGTGGAGAAACTGTTCGTCAGTCTTTATTACAGCGGTACAATCAACTAAACAAAACCGATCTTACTTTTGAACAATAATTTTCCTGGGGAAATCCTTTGATCAGGTTTTCCCCTTTTTTAAAAGCAAGATACTAAAAAGGAATGAAACAAAAAGAAATATGCTATCACTATAACAAGCTTTTTTGTTATAGTGATAGTCTTTTAATAAAAAATGTTGCAAATAAAAGTATGCTATACTTTTGTATAAGGAAACAGCAATTTTTCGTGGCAGATGAAGAGTAAATATTTTGTAAAAAAAAGGAACACAAAATGAAAAGATGGTTTAACGATACCCCTATTGTAAAAAAAATTACATGGATTTATTTAGTTGCTATTTTATTGCCTACTGTAATATTTAATATTCTCTTATTTAAACGTACCTTAAGTGAGGAAAATAATAAACAAAAAGCTGGAACTCAAGCATTATTACATACAGTTGTTCAAAACATTGAAGCCAAAGGGGCAATGGTTGAAAGTGGATTAAAGCTATTAGCAAATGACGAAGAAATTATCAGTTTTTTGCGAGGGGAAAAATCTCAGGTAAAGCAAATTATGAAACAAAAAAATGAAGTAACCAACAGAATTGGACAAGTGCAGGCCTATCTTTCTTCTTTAGGAGCTGAA
>CAZEIB010000056.1:0-6739 GCA_964511785.1 uncultured Oscillospiraceae bacterium | reverse complement strand
TTGTATGCTACCAATGAAGAGATTCCCATTGTTTGGTGGAAAATATTAGCTGTAGAAGATACCCAAAACACTAAGGATTTTAAGCTTTTTAAAGAAACAAAAAAAGATTTTTTTTGGGTAGGGGTACATGATTTTTACTCGGCACATAAAAAGTGGCATAGAGGGAGAGATATACCCATGTTTATCGCTTTTACCTCTATTATTAGAGGAATTGATGAAACCTTAGGGTATATAAAAGGAGGAGTAGATCCCAGTAAAATATTTTCTTCTATTGATGAATGGGTTGGAGATGGAGAAATATATATCACCCAAGGTGAAAAGATTATTTATGATAAAAGAATAAAAAAGCAAGGAGAAAAAATAAAAAAGGATAAAGAAATTACTATTTCAGAATATTCTTCTTTGATGAATTTAAATTTTTCTGTTTCTTTAAATAGTGCTGCTATCTATGCTCAAGGAGTAAAAAGTGCATTACCTTTATTTGTTCTTTTATTAGCAGCTAGTTTTTTACTTTTGGTTGCAATTAGAGCTATTTTAAAAACAATTTTAGGTAGATTGGAACAAGCAGTATATTATACCAATAAAGTGGAGGCGGGAGATAGTGAGGTAGTTTTTCCTGAAAGCGGAGGAGATGAAGTTGGACAACTCATTAGCAGTATGAACCTTCTTTTAGATAAATTGCGAAAAAATGCACAAGAAAAAATTCTTTATGAAAAATCAGAAAAAAAAGCTTTAATTCTTGCTTTACAATATCAAGTGAATCCTCATTTTTTATTTAATACTTTAAACTGGTTACAGCTATCTTTTGAAATGGGGGCAGAAAAAGAAAACTTATCAAAGGCCATTTCTATGTTAAGTCAATTATTAAGGTATAATCTTTCAGGTGATCCTTTAGGTTCTATTGAAGAAGAAGTGGCCAACGTAAAAACCTATGTAGCTTTAATGAACATGAGAAAAAACCACACTATTTTAATCCATATTGATTTAAGTAGCATAGAAGAAGAAATTGCGGTGATGCGATTTATGTTTCAGCCTTTAGTTGAAAATGCCATTCAACACGGTTTAGTAAAAACCAAACCTTTAAATGTATACATCACAGGAAAACAAGTGGGAAACCAAATAACTTTTTATGTAAAAAACGATGGATTTCCTATTTCAACAAAAGGTTTAGAAATATTGGAAGAAAATAAAGAAAAAAGGAAAGAAGGGAAAGGAATTGGTCTTGCTAATATTGCCGCAAGATTAAAATTTCTTTATGGAGAAAAAAGCAGTTTAGCGATTACTTCTAACGAAAAAGAAACAGTGATTGAAATCTCTTTTTCCATTCTTTAAAGGAGAGAATATGAATATTTTATTAGTTGAAGACGATGAAACCATTTGTTTAGGGTATCAAAAAAGAATAATAAAAATGAATATTCCGCAAATCACCAATGTTTTTAAAGCCTTTTCTGCTGAGGAAGCATTAATAATGCTGGAAAAAGAACCTGTGGATTTGTTGATTACAGATATTCATATGTACGATATGGATGGTTTGGAATTGATTCAAGAAGTGAGAAAAAAGAAAACAGAAATCATTTGTATCATTATTACTGCCTATGATTCTTTTGAATATGCCCAACAAGCAATTCGCTTAAATGTGGAAGATTTTTTATTAAAGCCTTGTACTTTTGAAGAAATGAAAGCCGTTATATACCGAGCTGTAACACGATTTCAAATGACCTATTCTTTACGGAACACCATAGAAGAAAAAATTATTGATCCCATCGCTTGGGCCTGTAATTATACTAAAGAACATATTGAAGAGGATATAGATATGGCTTTTATCGCCAATCATTTAAATTTAAGTTACAGCTATTTTAGTAAACTTTTTAAAGAGCGAACTGGAAGAACCTATTCCGATTATTTGTTAGAAGAAAAGATGAAAAAGGCCGGTAAATTACTAGATGCCGGCATGAAAACCATTGAGGTTTCTCAGGCGCTAGGTTATCAGCATGTACAAAATTTTTCCCGCGCTTTTTATAAATATTGGAAAATGACAACCAGTACCTATAAAAAAAGATGAGAATCTTCTCATCTTTTTTTATGGTTAAAAGTTTATTTCAATCTCTACAGGGCAATGATCACTACCAAATATATCCGGATGAATGGTAGCAGATTGTAAGTTTTTTTCAATGCTTTGAGAAATAATAAAATAATCAATACGCCAACCTGCATTGTTTTTTCTGGCATTGGCTCGGTAGCTCCACCAGCTGTAAGCCCCAATGGTATCAGGGTAAAAATACCTAAAGGTATCAATAAAGCCCGCTTCTAATAGTTGGGTCATTTTTCCCCGTTCTTGAGGGCTAAAACCAGGGTTTTTTTGATTGGTTTTAGGGTTTTTTAAGTCAATTTCTTCGTGGGCTACATTTAAGTCTCCGCAAACAACTACAGGCTTGGTTTTTTCTAAATTTTTAAGGTAATGTCTAAAATCATCTTCCCATTCCATACGATAATCTATTCGCAATAAACCGTCTTTAGAATTAGGGGTATACACATTAACCAAATAAAAATCTTCAAATTCCAAGGTAATCATTCTACCTTCTTGGTCATGTTCTTCTATCCCCATTCCTAAAAAAACAGAAAGAGGCTTTTTTTTGGTAAAAATGGCTGTGCCGGAATAGCCTTTTTTAACAGCACTGTTCCAATATTCAAAATAACCGGGCAAATCAACTTCTGCTTGTCCTTGTTCCATTTTTGTTTCTTGTAAACAAATCATATCAGGGCTTAAACCATTCATCGATTCAATAAACCCTTTTTTCAAATTGGCTCGTAGGCCATTTACATTCCATGAGATTAACTTCATATTTCTATCCTTTCTTTTTTGCTATAGGCAATATTATTAAGTATAGCATAAAAAGTATTCATAAAACCTTTACAAATTAGAATTCAATTAAGGATAGTAAGTTGAAAAGAGAGTGTGATATAATAAAAAGCGGTAAGTTATTACTTTTTAAAAGGAGTATGTCCTTGAAGTTTTATGGAAAGTTTGCAATTTTTTTACAAAAATTGTTTAAAGTAGCAAAACCCGGATGGAAAGTAGAATACCAAAAACCTTTAACCCACCCCGGGGTATATTTGGTTCATCATCAAAATATGTTTGGCCCTATACATAGCTTATGTTTATTGCCCGAGGATGTACACATGTGGTCACTTCATTCTTTTTTAAATAAAAAAGATTGTTTTGATCAGTTTTATCACTATACCTTAACCGTACGAAAGGGTTGGCCTAAAGGCCCTGCTTACGTGGCTGCAAAAGTTTTATCTTGGTTAATACCAAAAGTTTTCACTTCCTTTAAAGCTTTTCCCGTTTACCACAATGCTTCTTACTTAGTAACAGTGCGTAAAACCATGAAAGCTTTAGAAAAAGGAGAAAGTATTATTCTTTGTCCTGATGTTGATTATACCAGCACAAGCCCTGAGATAGGAGAAATTTATACCGGCTTTTTAATGGTTCAAAAAGTTTATCAACAAAGAGAAGGAAAACCTTTACCTTTTATTCCTCTTTATGCAAGTAAAAAACAAAAGAAATTGATAGTAGGGGAGCCTATTATCATTGATGCCAGAGAATTTCCGGAAAATCAGGAAGAAACGATTAAAACACTTCGAAACACCATGAATACCTTAGGATATGACTGTGGAGATATTTCTAAAGAAGTATATGAAAAAGTGTTGGTGAAATAATATGGTAGGGGTAAGCGCCTGTTTACTAGGGCAAAAATGCAGGTATGACGGAAGTGGTCTTTACCATGAAAAAATGGAAGAAATAACAGAAAAAATCTACCCCATTTGTCCTGAAGTATTGGCAGGTTTTTCTATTCCAAGGCTTCCTTGCGAGTTTTTAAATGGAGATGGAAACAGCCTGTTGTTAAAAAAAGGAAAAATTATTACCTTTTTAAAAAAAGACATTACCAAACAAATGATTTTAGGGGCAAAAAAAGCCATACAGGCTTGTAAAGAACAAAATATCAAGGTATTATATTTACAACAAGGTAGCCCAAGTTGCGGTTATGGTTGGATATATGATGGCACTTTTACAGGAAATAAAAAAGAAGGGAATGGTATTTTTACTGCCATGGCCCTTAAAGAAGGAATGAAAATCATTCCTCTACGGGGAATAAAGAAAAAACCAACCTAAGGGATGGGAGGAAGAAAAATGTTAACAGAAGGAATAAAAGCCCCCAATATTCAATTAAAAAACCAATTTGATGAACTAATTAATTTAAAAGAGTTTTTAGGTAAAAAAGTGGTGATTTATTTTTATCCAAAAGACCATACCCCGGGTTGTACCAAAGAAGCCCAAGGTTTTAGAGATTTTTATAGTAGAATTAAAAGTCAAGGGGCTCAAGTAATTGGTATTAGTAAAGACAGTGTAAAAACCCACGAAAATTTTGCCAACAAACACGATCTCCCTTTTTTCTTATTGTCTGACCCTGACCACATTGCTTCCAATGCTTATGGAGTAAGGCAAGAAAAAATCCTTTATGGAAAAAAAGCGTAATATATACATTGTAAACGAAGAAGGGATAATTGAAAAAATCTTTGAAAAAGTAAAAGCCCAAGAAGCTGCTGAAATGGTGGTAAATTATTTAGAGGGCAAGTAAAAAATCCACTTTCTCTAAAAAAAGAGAAAGTGGATTTTTTAAAAGAAAATTAAGACTGAAGCTTTTTTAACTGATCATTAATTTTTTTAGCATCCCATTTATGATATAAGAAAAAGAGTGCCCATATAATAAAAAATAGAAGGGTTCTTACAATAATCTGACCAACAATTGCTTTTGTAGATAAAAGAGGTATCCATTTAACAAAATAGTTAGCTATAAAAAAAGAAAGGGTAGCGGATAGAAAATGAATGAGAATTTTAGACCAAAAGGGAAGCTTTTTTATTTCATAAACAAAAGAAATACTGGCACAACCAATACCAACAAACACATAGCCTACTATATTAGCTGTAAGCTTATTAAAAACAGATTCTTTTAAAAGAGTAAGGTTAAAAATATCAACAGTTAAAAGGTATAATAAAAAGAAAAAACCGCCCCAAATAATACCAAAGTTTAAGTAATAAAAAACTTTTCTCATTTTTCTCATAACAATCCTCCTTTACATTCCTAAACGTTTTTTAAAATCGGGCAAATAACTTCTTGAAATATATTCTTCCAGCCCATTTTTTAATACCAATACCATTACGCCATTAAAGTAGGGAAATACATGGTCGGCACTTTTGATATTGATAATAGCAGCTTTTGAAATCTGTATAAAATCATTACCCAGTTTGACCAAAAGATTTTTAAGGGGGCCGGTTACATCATAACTTTCAGCATTTTGGGTGTATAATTTTAATTGGCCTCCCTCACTGCGAATAACTTCGATCTCTGCCGGCAAAAAAAAGAACATTCGATCCTTTTTTTTCCCTATTATTCTTTTTTCCTCTTGGGTGAAAGAGTGAATATGATGAACCATTTCTTGTATATCCGTGGTTAAGGCTTTAGTGTGTATTACGGCATAAGGCTCTTTTAAGTTTTCTTCAATTTCTATTTTTACATCCATCAAGGCTTCCCCCTTTCTAAAATTAGTATAGCATAGGGGTACAAAAAAGGGGTGTATATTAAAGGCCTATCATTACCTGTTACCCTATTATTTTTACATCTTAGTTATTATTTCTTTTTTTATGTACATTTGGAAGAAGTATTGTCTATTAAAAAACCTAACGGGTCAGGAAAAATTGTAGTATGAGGTTGTTACCCTATTTTAAAAACCAATTCATTATTTTAGGGGTGTTTATCTTTGTTTTACTCCAGCATTGGTGCTGATTATAAAAAGAAAAGATGGTAAACTTAGCCATACATTTTTCCCATAATATAGCTTACTGCTCTTCTTGGCAGTATGCGGGCAATCAAACAAAAAAAGCGGTATTTGTTTCCAATAATATAAAAAGGGCGAAACTGTTTCTTTTGGGAAATACGGTAAATAAATTTGCCAATATATAAAGGGGACATTCCTTCCTCTTCGTCTTTTTCCATAGCGCTAACAGAGCGGGCAATTTTTCCTTGGTATAGGCTGTCTCCTTTAACATCCTTTTGGCGAAGGGCGGTAAAGGAGGTTTTTACATCCCCTGGAAGAACACAGCAAAGGGAAACACCAAATATTCTTACTTCGTTACGTATACTTTCGCTAATGGCATTGATAGCCGCTTTTGAAGCGGAATAATAGCTTTGGAAAGGTACAGGCAAAGCTCCAGCAACGGAACTTACCATCATAATTTTTCCTTTGGTTTTTCGCAAATAAGGCAACACATGGTTTACACAAGCTACTGCACCAAAAAAATTTACATCAAACAAGGCTTTTCCTTGGGTAATAGGGGTAAATTCTGTAGCGCCAGAAATACCAAAGCCTGCATTGTTAATGAGCAAATCAATATGCCCTTCTTTTTGATAAATTTTTTCAAAGGCCTTTTGTAAGGTTTCTTCTTTGGTTACATCAGCTGTAATATGGTTAATTTCTTTTTGAAATTTTCCCTTTCGGCTTAGTTCATATACAGTATATCCTTTTTTAGCAAACACTTCTCCTGTGGCTAAGCCTATGCCACTACTACCGCCTGTAATTAC
This sequence comes from uncultured Oscillospiraceae bacterium, assembly GCA_964511785.1. Lineage (GTDB taxonomy): Bacteria > Bacillota > Clostridia > Christensenellales > Aristaeellaceae > CAYFQH01. The sequence continues at coordinate 98 of CAZEIB010000056.1, read as the reverse complement.
AACAACTGGTTTCATTTGTTAGCCCCCTTTCTTTTGTTTATTATAGGTAGATTGTAAAATGAAGTGCATCAGAAAGAAATAGCCCACAAGAATTTCTT
>CAZEIB010000055.1:945-11175 GCA_964511785.1 uncultured Oscillospiraceae bacterium | reverse complement strand
ATGAATTTTGCGAACTTTAGTATACACTACCTTTTTGCCTATTCTTTATCTTATGATAGCTATTTTTTCTTTTTTTCTTCTACTTCTTTTCATTTACTACAAAAAAAGAAGCAATAACACATTGCTTCTTTTTTAACTTCTTTTACTCTTTTCTATTTACGCACTTATCCATAGGCTATTCTTTTGTTTTCCTCAAAATCCCACAAATTTTAAGCTTATAAACTTTTTTTCACATGGATATTTCTAAAATATTCAATATATCCTCTATGGCCTCCAACCAATATTCCGGCTTGCCAATTCCTTTTGGTACCCTTATTAGCCTGCTGATAGGGCAAAAAGCAATATCCATTCCCCCTTCATGGGCACATAAAATATCAAAGGGATGGTCGCCTATATAAATACACTCCCTAGGCGTTAACCCTAAGCGATTTGCCCCAAGAAGTAAAATCCTTTTATCCGGTTTATGAAGGTTCACTTCTTCAGAAATTACAATGGTATTAAAAAAATCTATCAGCCCCAATTTTTTAAGAGGCCCTCTAATTTCTTTAATGTTATTACTAACAACACCTAGTAAATAGCCCTGCTTTTTAAGCTCATTTAGTACTTTTATAGCCCCTTCCATCACTTCTGTTTTTTTAGCTGCCTTATTCCTTACAGGAATAAGCTCTTTATCCTCTTCTAAAAAACAAAGCTGTAGGTTTTTTTCATACACCGTAATCAAATTTTCTAAAAAAGCTTCATCACTTATTCTTCTTCCTGTTTTATTTTCCTCAAGGGTTTGTTCGCCTATCCAGTTTTCTCCATTGCTATAGGCCCGGGTCACTTCTTCTTTTGTACGGGGTTTACCTGCTCTTTTGCAAAGGGAATATAACACCTCTATAGAAGTAGGCCTTCTTACAATCAAAGTATTGTCTAAATCAAACAAAACGCCTTTATATTTCATAGGCTCCTCCAAGCTCTTTTAATTCCCAACTTCAATGCTAATTTCATTAAAAATATTCAGCACATCCTCTAACACGGCTTCTTGTTTTTCTGCCCCTTCTAAATCTAAAATGGCCTTTCCTTCGTGGAGCATTAACAGCCTATCTCCATATTCTAAAGCGTAGCGCAGGTTATGGGTTACCATAATGGTGGTAATCTTTTTTTCTTTTACCACGTCATAGGTAATTTCCATAATTCGCTGAGCGGTTTTAGGGTCTAGGGCGGCAGTGTGTTCATCTAATATTAAAAAAGAAATAGGGGCCATGGTAGTCATAATCAAGGCCAAAGCCTGACGTTGCCCCCCTGATAAACTGCCTACTTGAGTATTCATTTTGTTCTCCAGTCCTAGCCCTAGTGGCACCAATAAATCTTGATAATCTTTCATTTTTTTAAGGTTTTTCCCCCGCTGAAAACCGAAAACCTTGTTTTTATGGTCTGCCATAGACATGTTTTCCAATATGGTCATGCTGGGGCAGGTGCCCAAAGCCGGGTTTTGATATACCCTGCCAATATTTTTATACCGTTTAAATTCTTTTTCTTTGGTAATGTTTTTGCCGTTAATTCTTACTTCCCCTTGGTCAATAGGAATAGTACCGCAGATAATATTTAACATACTGGTTTTTCCTGAACCGTTACTACCAATTACCGATACAAACTGCTCATCAGCAATGGTAAGAGAAAAATGGTCAAACAACGCCATTTCATGAACCGTACCCGGGTTATAGCTCTTTTTAATTTCCTTCAGTTCAAGCATTTTCCTCTCTCCTTCCTTTTTTAGCATTGCTAATAAGCAAAATAGCCAAAAACAGCCCTGCTGTAATCAATTTTAAATCTTTAGAGTTCATTCCTAAGGTAATGGCAAAGGAGATGGCCGCTTTATAAAACACTGCTCCAATAAGTACTGTAGAGGTTTTTCGTAAAAAAGAAACTTTTCCCAACACATTTAACCCAATAATTACTGCTGCCAACCCCATGACCAAGGTACCTGTACCCATGGTAATTTCAAAAAGCTGCTGCTGCTGGCATAAAATGGCTCCCCCTAAAGCAACCAAGCCGTTAGCAATCATTAACCCTTGTATTTTTACAATACCCCGATCTTTTCCAAGGGCCGTTACTACGGTAGGGTTGTCTCCCACAGCCCTTAATAAAAACCCTGCCTTGGTAGATAAAAAGCCGTCCAGCAAAAATTTGGCCACCAAAGCAATAATAATAATTACAAGCAAGGGGCCGTAAGGTAAAAGCCAATGAGGAAGCCTCCCCCCAAAGGGGGAGGTGAAAATGGTTTGGTACTGAAAAATGGGCAGGTTGGAACCGGCTAAACGAAGGTTAATGGAATAAAGCCCTGTCATGGTAATAATTCCTGAAAGTAAATCCCGCACCCCGCCTTTTACATGAATCAGCCCTGTAATAAGCCCCGCCAAGGTTCCTGCAAGGGTGGCTACCAATAAGGTTGCATAAGGATTCCAACCTTTGGTAATTAAAAGGGCCGAAACTGCTGCCCCTAGGGGAAAACTGGAGTCTACCGTTAAATCGGGAAAATCCAGTATTCTATAGGTAATATAAATTCCAAGGGCCATAATACCGTAAATCAGCCCCTGCTCTAAAATACCGTTCCACTGGGATAGGTAGCTTAGTAAAAAGTTCATGCTCTCTCCTGCCTTTTATCTTCATTCATCATGTTATTCTCCTACTTCTTGGGCTCTTTCTAGTAAGGCTTCGGGTACTGAAATTCCAAAGGATTCTAAAGCCTTTTGGTTAATGTATAGCTGGCTTTCTTCAATAATTTCATAAGGAATTTCAGAAGCTTTTTCCCCTTTTAAAATTCTGGCTGCCATGCGTCCCGTTTGTTCCCCTAAAGAAATATACTCAAGGCCTTCACTGGCTACACAGCCTAATTTTACCTGTTCAATTTCGCTACCGAATACAGGTTTGTTTTGCTTTTTGGCTTTTTCAAGGACCAAAGGCAAATAACTTACCACAGTATTATCAGTTAAATTGGTCATACAATCTACCTTGGGCAAAATTTGATCCAATGCTAAAGCAATTTCATTCCCTGCACCAATTCCTTGGCCCACAATTTCAAAACCGTATTCAGGGGCCAATGCTTCATACTCTTTTACAGCACTTTCGCTGTTTGCTTCACTTAAGGTATATAATATGCCAATTTTTTTAGCTTCGGGCATAATGGCTTTTATCATTTCCAACTGGGCTTTAATAGGCAGTCTGTCACTAGTGCCGGTAATTTCCCCCGGGGCTTTTTTATCACTATCGGCTAAGCCTGCCTGTACAGGATCGGTTACGGCAGTATACACTACAGGAATATTTTTACTGGCCCCTTGAATATAGGTAACTTGAGCCATAGGGGTGGCAATGGCCATCATTAAATCCGGGTTTTCACTCCCTTGAGCCACGGCAATTTGATTGGCCATCCCCATATCTGCTTGGGCATTTTGAAGGTGTATGGTTAAGTTTTCTCCTTCTATAAAGCCCTCTTCCTTAAGGCCATTGATAAAGCCTTCCCGGCAATTGTCTAAAGAGCCGTGCTCTGCAAATTGGGCAATGGTAATGGTGTACTCTTCTTTTTGAGCCAAGGCTCCAAGGGGTAGGGTAAAAATTATTGTTAATGCTATCAGTAAGGTAACTCTTTGTTTCATCATCATTTTTTTCATGGTTTTCTTTTTCATGGTTTTCTTCCTTTCATTAGTGAGCTGTGATTTTTTGCTTTTTTAAGACCGGGTTTTTTGTGTTTTTATAAAAGAGGCCAACTTCTAAAAAAATACAAAAAGTCTCAAGCATTTTATCATGCTTGAGACGGAATATCCGCGGTGCCACTCAAATTGGCTAAAAGCCCACTTTGTCACATACTATCATATGCGCCGCCTTTATAACAGGTGCGTTTCCCGTTAGTGTATTCCCTCTTTCGAGATTGACACTACCCTCAAAAGTCCATTGGGCAAAGGTTACCTGCTACAGTTCCACTATTTGTAGCTCCCTTAAAAGTAATGTTCTTTGCTTACTACTCTTTCTCATAGGTTTAGTATGGAATTAGGCTTATTATAAACTTTGGTTTTTTCTTTGTCAAGGTGTTTTTCATAAACTCCTTGTTTTTCTCTCGTCTTTCTATTTTCCCTCGGTTTTAGCAAAAATAGCCAAAGCCCCTTGGTAGCAAGTAGGGCTTGCAGCCAATAGGGAGGTAGGCCTGTCATATAAAAGGGGTTCTCCATTGGTTTGGCTCACAATAGCACCGGCCTCAGCAGCAATTAAAGCCCCTGCGGCAAAATCCCAAGGGGATAGCACCAATTCAAAAAACACATCACTTTTCCCTGTAGCCAAATCGCAAAAATCTAAAGTTGCGGCCCCTACCCTTCTTAAATCTGCGGTTTCTCGTAAAAACCCAAGGGCAATGGCCATGGTTTTTTCAGCCAAATCACTTTCGTAAGGGGCTGTACCAAAGGCGGTTAAAGCCTTTTCAAAAGCCCTATTGCCTACTTTAATTTTTTCCCCGTTGGCGTAGGCTCCTTCTCCTTTTATTCCTTGGTACATCACTTTTTTATAAGGATCGTACACCAAACCCCATACAGGTTCACGCTTTTCTACCAAGGCCACAGAAACAGCCGAAGCCTGCCTTTTCAGCATATAGTTCATGGTGCCGTCAATAGGGTCAATCACAAAATATTTTCCCTCTCCCATAGGGTCGTTTTCTTTTTCTTCTGCAAAAAAGGCTACATCGGGGTAAAGCTTTCCTAAGCCCTCCATTAAAAAACTTTGCACATCTTTATCCATTTGGGTTACAAAGTTTCCATGGCCTTCTTTTTCAAATACCTTTGCTTGGGGGGAAGACACCATCATCTCTCCTGCTTTGATCATCAACTGTTTTACTTGGCTTATCATTGTTTCATTCTCCTTATGCAACATCATTTTAATATTTTTATAAAGTCTTGTTTTTATTGCCATTCTTCTTTAAATTTTTCCTTGTTCAATTTAAAAGTAAGCCCATCATACAACTTCCCTCTTACCTGCCTAAATCCTTCTTTTTTGTAAATAAGTTCAAATCCCATTTTTTCAATTAACCCTATTACCCTGTCATTCCCTGACCAGGTTTGGGTATACAGTGTTTAACCCCGTGAGCTAAAGCATATTGCATATACAGCTTCCAAGCTTCTGTAGCGTAGCCTTTTCTACGGGCCACCCACTCTAGCCATTTCCTTTCTTTTAATTCCCAGTTTATTCTATCTTCAATGTCTTCTTTTATAAAATCTCTTAAAAAATTTTTCTCTCCCAAAATTATCATGATGATTTTCTCCTTGAAAGTTTCATTCTTTTTATTTCCATTATATCATTATAAATAAGAATTTTTTTCTCTTTTCCCTTATAAAATGCATTTTTGATAATCTCCCCTTTACAAAAACAGCAAAAAACAGGTATGATAGTGGTAAGCAAAAGAACATATTAGAAAGGAAGATTTTATGTCTATCAACGTAACCATTTGGAATGAATTTTATCATGAACAACACGATGAGCCTGTAAAAGCCATTTATCCTAAAGGGATTCATATGGCCATTAAAGAATTTTTAGGCAAAAATGAAGATTTAGCCATTAAAACTGCCACTTTACAAGAGCCGGACCATGGCCTAACCCAAGAAGTATTAGATAACACCGATGTACTTATCTGGTGGGGTCATGTAAAGCACCGGGAAGTAGAAGATGCTATTGTAGATAGGGTAGCCCTTCGTGTACAGGAAGGCATGGGGCTAATTGTTCTTCACTCCGGCCACGAATCAAAAATCTTTCAAAAACTTATGGGTACTACTTGCTCCCTGCGTTGGCATGAGGAAGCAGAAAAAGAACGTATTTGGGTAATTGAGCCTAGCCACCCCATTGCCAAAGGCCTACCTCCTTACTTTGAAATTCCCGAAGAGGAAATGTATGGAGAACGCTTTAATATTCCTGCCCCCGATAGGTTGGTATTTGGCAGCTGGTTTGAATCCGGAGAAATTTTCCGTTCCGGTTGCTGTTTTGTTAGGGGAAATGGCCGTATTTTCTATTTCCGTCCCGGCCACGAAAGCCATCCCACTTACTATATTCCCGAAGTGCAAAAGGTGATTACCAATGCCGTTTATTGGGCAAATCCCTCTTACCAAAGTAAAGACAACATGAAAAGTCACCATGCCATGCCTCCCATTGAACCTATTAAAAAATAACCGACTATACATCCTCTCAAATAAATGAAAGTTCATTTATTTGAAAGCTATCTATAAAGTGGATACCCTCAAAGGCTACTTAACCGTGGCCTTTTTCTTTTCCCTTGCCTGTTTAGGGGGTTAACCAGTATAATAAGGTATGGTTTATATAAAAGGAGGATCTTCAGTGAAACAGCAAAAACCCTTAGTCTTTATATTAACGGCCTTATTGGCCTTTACTTTTCTTCTCCCCTTTGCTATGGGAGAGGAGACTTCTTTCGCCTATCAACCCTTATATACTGCCCGTATGGTTAAAGATACCTTGCTTCGTGAGGAAAAAGATAAGGAAAGCCCTATTACAGGGCAAACCACCCAAGAAGAAAAAATTGAAATACTGGATGTAGATATTGTATGGCTTTTCATTCGCAATAAAAAAGGAGATGTAGGTTATGTCACCAGGGATCGAATCCATTCTCCTGAAGCCATTGATCCTATCAACACCCCTCCTTACGGAATGGAAAAATTCAGCTATATCGGGTTGGTTAAAAATCCTCTTCAAGTTCATCATGAAAAAGACCTGTCTTCTGATTCCTATGTATCTTTACAACCTGGAGCAAAGCTTGCTATTTTAGCAATTGAAGAAGGCTGGGGAAAAGTGATTTACTGGCGAAACTATGCCTATGTGGACATGCGAAATATTACCGATTTAGTTCCCGTATCTCCAACCGATAGCCCCATTAGTAGTGAAACCCCCATTGCCGCCTACACCAGTTATTATTCCGTTGCCACTACCGAGTCTAATTTAGGGCGAATGGTAAATATTGATGTAGGTTGCGAAAGAATTAGTAAAATGATTGAGCCCGGGGAAGAGTTTGATTTAAACCAAGTGATGGGGCCTTACAGCAAGCATAACGGTTATCAGTCTGCTCCTATTTTAACAGGGGGTACTACCGTATTAGGCTCAGGTGGAGGTACTTGCCAAGTATCTTCTACATTTTATAACGTAGCCCTTCAATTACCCGGGGTGGAAATTGTAAAGCGCAGGCCCCATGGCCCTTCCGGAGCCAAGTACCTGCCCCATGGGGTAGATGCCGCTGTAGGAAACGAAAGCATTAATTTGGTTGTTAAAAACCTTTATGACTTCCCTATTCGGGTTGAAGCCAGCGCACAGGACGGAGCGCTATATATTGTCCTTTGGAAGGCAGGTTACTAGGGTAGATGAACTATACTGATATTCATGAAGGGGTTTTTCTCTCTCGTCCTAACCGTTTTATTGCTCAAGTAGCCTTACACGGCAAAGAAGAAACCTGCCATGTAAAAAATACAGGCCGCTGCAAGGAAATTTTAATCCCCGGTACCAAGGTTTTTCTTGAAAAAGCCCAAAACCCCAACCGTAAAACCGCTTATGATTTGGTAGCAGCCTACAAAGGTTCTACTTTAATTAACATCGATAGCCAAGCCCCTAACAAAGCCTTTGAAAGCTATATTGCCCAAGGAAAATTTTTGCCTAACCTAAGCCAATATAAAAGAGAGGTTACCTTTGGCCATTCCCGTTTCGATTTTTGGTTAAAAGAAGATAAGGGCCAAGAACATTTTATTGAAGTAAAAGGGGTCACCTTGGAAAAGCAAGGAGTAGCCCTTTTCCCCGATGCCCCCACCCAAAGGGGAATTAAACACTTGCAAACTTTAATAGAAGCCAAAGAGCAAGGTTACCAAAGCCACTTGGTCTTTATTATTCAATTAAAAGGGGTTCGCCATTTTATTCCAAATAATGAAACCCACCCTGCCTTTGGGAAAACCTTAAAATTAGCTAAAGAGCAAGGGGTTCATCTTCACGGAATAGATTGTATAATTACCCCAAATACCATGGTTTTAGATCAACCTATTCCTATTTTACTTCCCTAGGTCAACTGCCTAAACAAGCTAGAAAAGGAACTGTTCATGTATAAAAAAACTTTTTTACCTGCCTTTTTTCTCTTTCTTTTTCTCTTTCTTTCTTTTACAGTAAAAGGACAAGAAGCACAGGAAACCATCCTTCCTCCCTTAAAAGAGACCCCAGACTTTGTAAAAGAACTTTTATCTGTTGCCATAGAAGAGTTAGGCTATGAAGAAGGGAAAGATAATTACAGCAAATACGGGCTATGGTCGGGAGACCCTCATGCCCAGTGGTGTGCCGAGTTTTTATGCTGGAGCGTTGATCAGGTAGATCAGCGTTTTAACCGTAATTTATTAAAAAATCAATATCCCCTTTATTCTTCCAGTAACACAGGAAGGGATTGGTTTATTAACAAAGGCCGCTATGTAGATAGACGGGGCATTTTAGATAATTGGGGCATTCAATGGCTTTGGGGGGAAGAAACTCGTCTGTATAAAAACGATTATATCCCCCAGCCGGGAGACTGGATGTTTTTTACTTGGCGCCAAGGCCCCGATACAGACCATGTGGCCATGGTAGAATATTGCAGCCTTAACCCTCAAGGAGAGGTGATGATTCACGTTATTGAGGGAAACAACCCTAGTAGCGTTGCCCGTAACATCTACCCTTTAACAGATTCCAACATTTTAGGTTTTGGCACCGTTAGCCAAATTGTCGGCACCACCATTCGCTTTGGCAACCAAGGGCTATTGGTAAGTCAGCTACAGCAAAAGCTTTGCGATTTAGGCTACCTGCAGGAAAAATACATTAGCGGTATTTTTAAAAGCAGTACTCGGGATGCTTTAAACCGTTTTCAAGAAGACTTTAACCCTGAAAAAGTGAACGGCGTTGCCAACTTAGAAACCCAATATGCCTTAGAAAAAGCTTGGCAAAAGTGGAACCATGAAGATGTAAGTGAATACGTTGTTGTAGAAGATTATAATGAATGAACGAAGCTGTTCTTTTGAAAGGATTTTTTTGATGATTGAACCTTTTACTTTGGCCTTACTGGGTTATAACCTATTGTCTTTTTTCATCATGGGCTGGGATAAGTTTCAAGCCAAACGCAAAGGCCCCCGTGTTCCTGAAAAAACCTTACTGGCCTTTACCTTTTTAGGTGCAGGCCTTGGTACTTTTATTGCCAGCCGTATTTTTCACCATAAAACCCGTAAAAGCCCTTTTCCTATGCTTTTACCTATAGGAGCCCTTATTTCTCTTGGGCTTTTAGGGTTTAGTTTTTTTCGCTAATGCCTTTGTTTTACAACTGTATTCTTGCATTTGAAAGGAACTTTTGATGACCCATTTTTATTTTATTCGCCATTGCCAGTCGGATATTACCGTTAAAAAAGATCTCTCTCGTCCCCTTAGTGAAAAAGGCCTTCAAGATAGAGCCCTTGTAGAAAACTACTTACAAAATAAATTCATTCCCCAAGTTTTTTCAAGCCCCTCTAAAAGAGCCATAGATACCCTTACCCCTTTTGCTTATAAAATGGGGCTACCAATACATCTTATAGAGGATTTTAAAGAGCGAGCCATAGGCACTTGGGTGGAAGATTTTGCTGCTTTCAGTCAGCGCCAATGGATGGATTTTTCTTTTTCCCTTGAAGAGGGAGAAAGTTTAAAGGATGTACAACAACGAAACCTTAACGCCCTCTATTCTCTTTTGCAAAAATTTCCAAATCAACACATGGTTGTTGGTACCCATGGCAGTGCTTTATCTGCCTTAATTCATCACTTTACCCCCTTTGGCTATGAGGGCTTTTCAAAGATTGAATCTCTTACCCCTTAGGCAGTGCACTTTGCCTTTGAAAAAGAAACCTGCACTCTTATTAAAAGTACCGATTTATTTACTGATACCACCCAAACTTTATACCCGTAAGCTTAAATCAGTCCGGTGATGGGATTATAAAAACCCTATTGCTGATATGACTTTTATTCTTATCATTGTTTAACTTCCTTAGGTTTTTCTTCTATTTTCTCCCTTTTATTCAAAAAGGTTTTCCAAACCAAGGTCAATACCTGGGAAGTAAAGAAAATATGAGTTTATAAGTCTTTCCTTTCATTTGACGAATCCTTCCTTTTTAGGCTACAATAGTAGTATTAATCTATATGTTTATATAATCCTAATATCCTATTTTGTTTTTACCCTAAAAA
>CAZEIB010000055.1:0-935 GCA_964511785.1 uncultured Oscillospiraceae bacterium | reverse complement strand
AAATCTTTTTTTCATTTTTTCGAATTTTAATTTCAGTAATAAAAGATAAACCACCTGATAAAAAGGAGAGTATGTATGACAAATGTCCAGTTGGCGCAAGAGTTAAAAAAGTTTGTTACCAATGCCCCTTCTCACTGTATCGCCTTATCTTATCAGCTTTTCGGTATCTGCTTTGCCAAAGATTTACTGGGCCCCGGCATTTCTTTAGCCAGGGTATTGGTAGAAGCCGCCCTTCCCAAATCTTATCAGGGGGAAATTAATAAAGGGATAGAGCTAAGCGATTACGTTACCCTCAACCAAGATAACTTATGGTTTTCTTTATAAGTTTAAAAGCCGCCACTTGTTGGGGCTTTTTTATTCTTCAAACATTTTCTCTATTTTTTACATGAAAATAGAGGTTTTTTTTACATTTTTTTGTTTTTATTTTAACAATCTTAAGAAAAATCTGTTATACTACCCATAATAAACTCTTTACCTAAAAAGAGTATAGAAAGGAAGAGTTGCTGTGCCCCAACTTACACAAGGCTATTTTTTAGGTGGTGGCAACTGTAGTGGTAAAACTACCTTAGCTAAAAAACTGGCACAAGAAGAAGATTTAATTTGTTTTTCTTTAGATGACCACTTGCCTCATTTGATGGAACAACTTGTTGCTGACAAAAACCCTCTGGCTATTAAAATGGTTTCTTACAGCCCTGACGAAACTTGGCTTCGGGATCCTTTATTACAAAAAGACGAAGCCTTGGCCCTTTATGAAGAAATGTTTCCCTTAATCAAAAAAGAATTACTAGCCTTACCTAAGGGAAAACCTTTTATTGCTGAAGGAGCAGGTTTTTTACCTACCTTACTCTTTAAAGAAAACATTTTTTTTAACCACTATATTTGTTTGGTTCCTTCAAAAAACTTCCAACTTCAAAACCATCATCAAAAACCTTGGC
>CAZEIB010000054.1:0-11268 GCA_964511785.1 uncultured Oscillospiraceae bacterium | reverse complement strand
GGGATGCCCGTTGTTTTAATACGGGCGCAAGATGTAGGTGTAACAGGGTATGAAAGTCCCACCATGCTAAATGAAAATCAACCACTAAAAGATCGCATCGAAGAAATACGGCTAGCTGCCTCATATAAAATGGGTCTTGGAGATGTAAAGGAGAAAAACTATCCGAAAATGTGTTTGATTTCAAAGGCGCAAAAAGGCGGAGCCTTAAATACACGTTGTTTTATTCCCCATGTGTGCCACGAAGCCATTGGTGTGCTGGCGGCAGTTAGTGTGGCAACAGCCTGTGCTCTGCCGGGAACCATTTGTGAAGGCATTGGGGTCATTCCTACAGGGAAGGAGAAAATTTTTTCTGTAGAACATCCTAGCGGAGAGTTTACGTTAGAAATTATGTTAAACGATAAGCAGGAAGTATTATCCGCATCCCTTTTGCGCACTGCCAGATTACTATTGGAAGGGAATGTGATGATACCTGTAAAGCTTTAGTAGCTTTATTTAAACTTAAGCGGAAAGGTTCCAGGACACATTCTAAATATTTCTCGTCATGTATAGGAACCTTTCATGACTAAACCACGGTCTAGTAGGTGCCATTATCCGTATGGGCACACACAGCAATAATGCAGGGCATAATTTGATAAAAAATTAACTTGTGCTAAGGTGATAATAAATGTTTGTTTGACTTTTATCAGTATAAAAAACAACTGGATGTTTATTACGGTATAGAAATTTTCTTAAAAACTCTAGTTTTTTGATATAGTGTTTAGATAGATATATTGGTGAAGCTAATCTAAGGAGGCTCATTATGAAAAAAAAGAGAACAACACGATTAATAGCAATTTTGATGCTAACGTTAATGATTGTTAGTGGAGATGTTGCTGGTAGTTTTCCTCAAAGGCAATCATATATGGTTTCTGCAGAAGAAAAGGTATCTTCTACACAAAGCGTATGCGATACCAGCCAATCCCCTGATGAGGAAGGGGGAAAGGAGGCAGAACCTTTAGTAGAAGAAGGGGATGGCTCTGCTCCTAATGAGGAAGGAGGAAAAGAGGCTGAACCTTTAGCAGAAGAAGAGAATGGCTCTGCTCCTAATGAGGAAGGAGGAAAAGAGGCTGAACCTTTAGCAGAAGAAGGGGATGGCTCTATTCCTGATGAGAATCAACCTGCTAGTCCTACGGAGACGAATCATGAAGAACAGGAGCCTCAAGTATTTGATTTATCCGAAAAGGAAAAACAAACCGAAGTCTCGAAATTAGGGGAGGAGATTGGTGCTGATAACCCTGGTGGAAAGGAAACCCACCCATTATCAGAAACAGAAGGTCCTTCTCAAGCAGCGGAAGAAATCGTGGAAAAACCGAAAATTTTGGAAAACTTCTGCCAAATGATAGAAGCAAAAGAGCAGGCTTCTTTAGAAGAAGTGGAAGTCTTTTTGCGTATTGACAAACAAAGGCTTACACAACAAAAAATTCCAGCGGGATTGATTTCAGAAGGAGTGCCTTCAAACAATCCTTCCGTGGTTTTTCAAAAGGCAGTTTTATATGTGAACGGTTCCTACGGGATGAGAGAAATTGCCTATGCAGCCATAATAGATGGAAGCGTTTACTATTCTTACAAAGACAAACCAGACCAAGGTATACTTTTAGTAAATGATCAGTTTCAGGATGAAAGAATCATACTTTTGTTTGAAACACAGTGTCACGTTACCTATGCTATTGATGGTGTTGGGGAAATTAATCCCATGCCAAAAGTAGTAAAAAAAGGCAAAACGCTAACATTTACGATTTTACCTGGAGCAGGAGAAAGAATAGAAAGTATTTTGGCTAACGGGAAGCCGGTGCTTATTAAAGAAGAAAATCAGGCAACCATTACCGTTGAAGAAGATATCGATCTTTTCATTCTTTTTGAACCGGAAGTTACTGAACCGGAAGTTACTGAACCGGAAGTTACTGAACCGGAAGTTACTGAATCGGAAGTTACTGAACCGGAAGTTACTGAACCGGAAGTTACTGAACCGGAAGTTGCTGAACCGGAAGTTACTGAACCGGAAGTTACTGAACCGGAAGTGACCGAACCGGAAGTTACTGAACCGGAAGTTACTGAACCGGAAGTTACTGAACCGGAAGTTACCGAACCGGAAATTACTGAAGAAGAAGCTTTACTTATAGCAGAAAACTTCCCAGCCTTTATTAAACAGAAAACTTTATTAGAAAATAAACCCATTGATGTATTAAGCTGTAAAGAAGCAGATTTAAGCCAAGGAGTAAAGGTTTCTCTTCTACAAGGCAGCATTCAAGAAAACCTGCCTAAAGTACAGGAAAATTGGGTTTTTGAAAAAGCAGTTATCAAAAATAATGAAACTATCAACGACCAAGCGCTAGCCTATGTAGGCTGGTATCATGATGTTCTGTACTATTCTTTTGAAAGTGATCCACTAAAAGGAATAGCCCTTAACCAAGGGGAGGAAATGATTCTTCTTTACCAAGAAGAATATACACTTACCTATATATTGGAGGGAAAAGGCACTTTAGAAAACCCTGTAGAAAAAGCAAAAGAAGGGGAAGAAGTTCTTTTAAAAGCCATTCCTGAAGAAGGGTATATGGTAGAAAAAATAACCTATATAAAAGAAGAAAACACTGTTGCAAACTTAAGAATGGCCTTGTTTGAGGAAGAAAGGATACAAGGGGAGGAATTACTCTTAGATGAAAACAACAGCGCCTTACTACCAGTAACAGATAATACCCTCGTGTCTGTTGTGTTTGCACCGGCTTCAAATATGGTTCCTTTTGGTACTCCTTTAATTGAAGCAGCTAATTTAACATTAAAAACCGACTATAAAAACCCGGGGGGTAATACTATTGGTCCTGTTGTAGGCGATCCAGCTCAGCTGACCCTTGTTTTAACCATTAAACCGGCAACAAGTACAGCTACCACCACCAAAATAGAGGTTCGTTTTCCCAATACACATATTAAACCTGAGGGAATACAATTACCGGACTTGCCCGGTGGATTAGAAAACAGTAAAAAAGTTTCTGAAGTAGGCAATGAAATTGTTATAGAGTATGTAATTAATTTAGTAGGATCAACAGAAACCATGGCGTTGGAAATACCTGTTGAAGTTAAAACCAACCAATTTACAACCCCAATAGGCTATACCATGCCCGTTGTGGGCAAAGTTACTGATGCCCTGAACACTGAAATAGCCACAAAAGAGATAGATATGACCTTTGCTTTTGTTTCTGATGGCGAACTTCAAAATGCAAGCATCATCCATTACGGAAAAAGTGCCGGGCTAGTCAGCAGTGCGATAAGTGCAGATGGAAGTAGTTCTTCTTACGATATGGTAGGGTATATATTACCTAGAAAAGGGTATGTACGTGGTGGTAAAGAAAGCCCGACAAAGCTCGGATACTTAACCACAAATAAAGACGACCTTCTTCCTGTTGAGTTCTCATTTCGAACAGGCATTGCAAGGGATAGTGGTTTTCGTCTTGCAGACCGCCACATAGAAAAGGCAAAAATTGAATATACATTACCTGATAATGTACAGTTTTATTTTGAAGATAATCCTAATTGGAGTTATAATTCAACCACTAGGGTGGCATCCTTTGAATACGAACACCCCACTGCAGTAGTAATAAGGAATAGTAGCTATTATAGTAGTACTTCTGCGCCCGATAAAATTAGGCTGAAACTATATTTTGGTGGCGCACCTGTTGACCAAGAAATTGTAATTCCTACTAAACTATATCTAACCCCCCATAACCAAGGAGTAGGCGAACCTATACAAGTTGCAGAAATGGATTTGGCTTTTACCATCATACCTTACAAATACCAAGATAATATCAGTATTACCAAAAAAACTCCCACTGATCTTATTTGGGTCAAAGATACCCCTGCAGCAAAAAAAGCTTTTGATAGTGAAGATAAGGGAATTTGGAATATTACCTTAAGCAACAACAACACCGCATCTGCTTCTTTAGGCAGTGCAGATTTGTATCGTTTCAATATTACCGATGAAAACCTTAACGAGCATCTGTATTTAAGTAAACTGATACTGCCTCCAGTAACTACGGATGTAATTGCAAGTAGTACTGGCGGAAATAACGCTGGGAGCGTAAGTGTAAAAGTAACCAGAGAAAATGGTAGTTCAAATACGCTAGGTCCTTTTACCTTGGGTACACAACAGACCATTACGTTAGATGCCATTGGCCCCGCTACAAAAATTGAAATTATAGCTAATGGCGATACAAGGCTTAAGAGTGGCAAAACCTTTACGGTAAAAGTAGTTACCAAATTTAAAGACCCCAACACTTCCATTATTCCAGAAGATAATGGGGAGGGGTTTAAAATATTATCAAATGAAGCCAGCGTTACTGGAAACATTGATAGCGTTAACGGGCCTAAGGTAGAGCGCCCTTATATTCCTATTTCTTCCGGAAATCTAATGAGATCCAGTATAACGGTATTATCCAGTCAATCCCATTATTCAGCCACAACCGGAGGCGGTTACCAACTTGCAAATAATATGTTGCCAAACCAGGAGGTGACTGTTAAATTTGCTGTTCATACAAAAATGGAATACGTAAATGCCTATTTCGATTTTAAAGAAATTGTTGCTGTACTGCCTCCCAGCCTTGAGTATGTGCCTGGTAGCGGAAGTCTTACCAAAGATGCTTTTGCAACAACAAACTTCACTGGTGATGGGCCCCTAACAAGTGAGCCTACAATAGTTGAAAACTATAAGGGAAGTGGTAAAACCGCATTAATTTGGGCGATACATCCATTAACCTACACTGGTGGTGACGATCCGAAAGTGCCCAAAGAACGGCCTTTAACAGGTTCGTCCAACAGTAAAGTTCCAACACATGCTGTTTATAGGCTGAACTATGACGTAAAGGTAACCCCTTGGGCCGTTGTTGGAAAGGTTTCTACAGAAACTTTTGTAAATGCTACGGACAGTACTACAGCCTCTATGCGCCCTAACCTTCCTCAAAATAAAACCAAGGATATATACAATATATTAGGCAATGGAGTAAATAGCGATATTAGCTTGGCAGAGCACGTGGGTACCATTTCTGCAGCTTCTGCAAGAACTTTAGATATTAAAGCAAAAGGTAGCTTGGATACAGAGTATTCTTACGCCGCGGTTACAGAGATAGGGGCTAAAGGAGAGCTGAAATATTCTATTACAAACCCTGAAGACGTGCCTCTTCCCCGGTTCGATCTGGTTGCTCGACTTCCAAGAACAGATGATGATGAGAAATCGGAATACGATATGTATTTAGATGGCTCTGTGAAGATTTCTAAAGATTTTGAAGTTTTTTATACAGAAATAGCGCCAGAAAAAGGGGAAAGTTTAAATACTTTTTATTTGCGGGTAAGGAATGCAAATGGCTGGAAGAGTGATATAGCCGATAAGGGTAAAGTAACAGGCATTTATATTACGTTAAAAACTGGCCAAACATTTAACGAAAGTGCTACCCTTACCGTAACACTACCTTTTACCGTTGACGACGATATGAGCATAGGTAATAAAACGGCTTATAATCGTTTTGAAATGGGTATTTCCAAAAACCAAGGAGTTGATTATACAAACCTTGGCATAGCATCCTCTACAGCATCTATCAAAGTAGCCAAATTTATGGTAGAAGGAACTGTTTTCGAAGACGTGAACGAAGACGGGCTTTATAAAACAGGGGATACTTTATTAAACAGCCATTCTGTAGCTTTGGTAGATGCAAGCGGAAATATTGTTAAAGACAATCAGAGAAATAACATTGAAACCCTGACCGATGACCAAGGAAACTATGCCCTAACCTTTTACAAAAGTGGTATATACAAAGTAAAAGCAGAGGTTAAAAAGGGCATGGTGGCTACCAAATATATGCCTGCCGATCCTTTAGGCTCTAATTTACCTCAAAGCAACAGCGGCATAACAGACAGTTTTACCGCTGCAAATACCAAAATGAGCTTTGTGAAAAATGCCGGTTTTGTCTACCTGCCTATTGATGTAAAAGTACATAAAACATGGGAAAACGGGCCAGCTACAAAGCCGAATATTACCATTCATTTGCTGTATACCACTACACCTAATTTGCCAAAAGGCAGCTATGAGGAAATGTTGCAGGCAGGCTGGGTTTCAAAAGAGTCCGTTATTTTATCGGGTACTCCCTCTTGGGAACATACTTTTGAAAAACTACCTGTAAAAGACAACAGTGGATCCCCTTATATATATTGGGTTGCTGAAATAATGGATGCTTCAAATGTAAACACTGGAGATTATACCACTGCTGTTACATCGACAATAGAAAACAGCTTTACAATAACCAATACTTACAACCCGGGTGTGGGTAGCATTAAAGCCCAAAAGCAGTGGGAAAACGGCGCTTTTGGCAGTGGAATAAATGGTGGTAATAAGGCCCCGGATTATTCAACACTAAACATTACCCTTACATTGGCTTGTGATCAACCCGGGGCAAATTTCACCCCTCAAACCAAGTCGCTTACAAACCAAGGGGTTACTTGGGATAACTTACCCGTAAAAGGGATAGATGGAACCCCTTATACCTACACCATTACCGAAGATTTAAGCAAGATGCCTAAAACCTTAGGAATAGATGGTGTGAACTACGATTTAAGCGGTTATTCATTAAATACAACAAAAAGTAGTATCAAAAATATTTCCATCACTAAAGAGGAAGAAACACTTGCTAATGTGGTTAATACCTACTCTGTGGAGACGAAAAAAATATCAGTAACTAAAATTTGGGAAGATTATACCTCTACTACCCGACCGGATAATCTTAACTTTAAACTGTACCGTAACGAAGAAACAACCCCTGTTGCGGAGATAAACGTAAAAGCAGATAAAACAAACCCATCTCTCCCTATTACACCGGGGACTCCAGCAAAAACTATACCCTATCAAAACTATTTCTTTGGTGACACGCCCCTACCCCTTGCTTCTATAAAGGGAGAAATATATACCTATAAGGTTGTTGAAAACAATGATGACCCCATAAATGCTGACTATGCTAAGCCAACATATAGCGGGCCTACACCTCAGGGAACGAATGGGGAGGTATTGGTGTTTACCGTAACAAACAAGTATCAATCCATGCCGGTAAAAATTACCTTGGAAGATGAAACCATTGGTGGCCCGGCAACGGAAGGTGGTGCAGAAAACGGTTTTAACTATAAGGTGAGTTATTTGAACTTTAACTATCATGACCCTAGTGATTCTACGCTAAATACACAGGTAAATGAAAAGCCTTTTAGATTAAGAAACAACAATAACAATCCTTTAGTCATTCACAGTAAAGAAAATGCCAGTTATACGGTTACACAAGAACCTAAGGAAAACTATGAAACCAAAGTACTTGTAAACAATATAGAGGTAACCCCTCAACAGGGCGGACCTTTAACAGTGGTAGAAAAAGATGGTTTACGCACCTATACCTACAACACCACTTTAACTAACCAAAACCTCTCTATTAAATTTGTTAACCGTTACGCTCCACCTACTGTATCCCTTGAAATCACTAAAGAATGGGAAGATTATTATGGAAATCCTTTTCCACAAGATCAAAAACCTAACTATGAAGCCTTACAAATTAAGGTAGAAATTTATCAAGATAGTGCTTTATATAACACCTCTATACTGGATAAAGACGGGAAGGCAGTGGTGGCTAACGTTCCCTTAACAAATGCTAGTGGCCAGCCTTACACCTATACTGTTAAAGAAATTTCCATAGGAGGCAACTCCCCTGAAGAGGCAGGGTATAAAGCAACAGTAACCCAAGGAGCGTTGATACCGGGAACGGAAGGCAAAGAGGATCGAATACCTTTTACTCTAACCAACCAGAAGCAGTACGTACCTCCTACAGGCATAAAAGACAACACCTTCCCTTATGTATTGATGAGCCTTTTGGCTCTAGGTGGTATAGCGCTATACTTTTCTGCAAACCGCCGCCGAAGAAATGGGGTGTAGCGGGATGAACAGCACTTAACCGCCACCTAGCTCCCTTTATATCTTGACATGTTTTGTTTTGTTAAAGAAGGGGCATTAACAATCGAACCTTTGTGACTTTAACAAAGGGGTTAAACTACACTGCTTGCAGTACCAATGAATATGCTTTATATATGTGCCGGTAGCTTTTGTGCTAATGCCATATGTAAATAGAAAATCAACAAAAAGGAGATGGAATTATGAAAAATCTACTAAAAAAGCTAACTGTTTTTGCCTTGGTGACCATGCTAATGCTGTCTTTTGCTTTTACTGCCATGGCAAAACCGACAGGGGATGGCGAACTGTATGACGACGTGCGGGTGACCAAAGCCTTTACTTTTCCCGAAGGAGCCACTCTACCTGCTGATGTAACCTTTAAGTATGCGGTTGAATATAAAGGTTTTGAAGCCCATGATAAGGGAAGTACAGATGGAGGAACTGTGCCTGAAATCAATGTTTCCGCCTTAACCTTTACAAACGAAATGGGCAAAGCAGAGGGCGGCGTAGTAGTGGCTTACAAGCAAAGTAACAATTTGCTAGCGGGCTTAAAGTTTGAAAAAGCTGGAATATATGAGTATCATATTAGCGAGCGCATCGATACGGTACAACCAATAAACCCTGCTGGAGAATCCATGACTTATGACAACCAAGTCTATAAGTTGAAAATTTTTACCAAATACAATACCATAACCAATGAAGTAATTATTGACGGGGGAATTGTGTGGAAAGACAACGGTGAAAAAGTAGATCCTTCCCCACAAAAAAAACCTGACGAAACCGAGGTTACCGAAGAAAGCAATGTGGAAATTCAAGAAGCTAATGGCTTTGTGTTTAATAACCGTTATAAAAAAGATGCCGGATTTATTGATGACAAAGATACCGGTTTATATGTAAACAAAGCTGTTGACGGGGATTATGCGGATTTAAGCAAGGAATTTGACTTTACCATTACCATCAAGTCCGATGCCAGTACCAAAGGCGAAACCATTACCTTAGAAAAGGCAGACGGGACTAGCGAGTCAGCAATCATTGGAGATACGGATCATGTATTTAGCAAGGTAAGCCTTAAAAATGCCCAAACGGTGAAGCTCAAGGGGATTCAGGTGGGCGCTACAGTAACCGTTGCCGAAACGGATCCTGACCCTTATAAAGTAAAAATCAAAGCTATAGTAAATGGAGTACCGGAAACAGAGAAAGAAGATACTAATTGGGATGGAAAACTGGGAGAAAAAAATAACCAGGTAGACTATACCAATATATTTGAGAGTACTGCTCCCATGGGTATTATTATTAACAACCTGCCCTATATACTGTTGGTAGCAGTTGCCTTAGGTGGCATGGCGCTATACTTTGTAAGCCGTCGTAGAAAAAATGAAAACGAAGGCTAAGAATTCGAAGTCTAAGAATTGAAGAGCACTGATAAATGCCTCTGCCATCCATCAGTCATCTTATTAAGAAGGGGTTTATAACCATAAGAGAAAAGCTTTCGCCCACCCCTTTAACAGCAAGGGCAAAGCTCCTCTTAAAAAATACAGGCTGTAAGGAATATACTTAATTTAAAGGAGAGAACATTATGAAAAAAACATTAAAAAAATGCTTGGTCCTTACCAGTGCGTTGATACTGGTTTTAGCTATGGGGCTACCTACCTTAGGCTTAGCCTTCGATAATACCTCCGGTCCAGAAAAAGACATCCGTATTACTAAAGAATACAAATTCCCCAAAGGGGTAACCCTGCCGGATTCCACCTTTTCCTTTAATATAGAAAAAGTGGGCTTTACCCCTTATGGAACAGGGGTAACTCAGGATACAAGCGATGATACTAAAAATGCCATGCCTTCCATTACTGCTAATAGCATTACTTTTAAAAATAATGAAGTAGCCCTTGGCTTGCCCGGTGTGGTAGAAAATGGTGGTGTAGTAACGGTAAACAAACAGGGGAATAACTTGCTGAATGGCCTTACAGGAGCGGCTTTCGGCAAAGCTGGTGTGTACGAATACCAAGTAAAGGAAAATAATTCCGGTGTAACCCTTAAGGAAGGGGAAGGGATGGACTATAGCGAAGCTACCTACAAGTTGGAGATTCATACCAGTATTGAAATGTCTACTGGAGAGATTATTATTGATGGGGGCATTGTATGGGTAGAAACGGAGAAAAAAGACCCACGTCCTCAGAAACTCCCAGATCAAACAGTAATTACTACTGAGGAAAACGTGATTGTTGATAGTGCCAATGGCTTTGTATTTGCTAACCGTTTTACCAAAGAAGCCGGTAGTGATGGTGATAAAAACAGCCTAACAGTTTCTAAAACAATTGCAGGTGACGGTGCGGATATAGCGAAAATATTTAACTATGAGCTGCTTATTACTGCCAATGCCAGCACCGCAGGACAAAAAATTACCTACACCAAGTATAACAAAGCGGGTGATATTGTAGGCGTTGAAAATCAACCGATTACCCCTGGTGATAAGCCTGAAGAGTTTACATTAGGTCATTTGGAAAAAATTATAGTAAAGAAGAGTCCCGCACTTGTTGGATCTGTCAGGGTTAGCGGTGCAAAAAATGCCGCACTTCCAATACTGGCCGCATCGATATTAGGTACAGAAGATATATTTTTAGAAGATGTACCAGAACTAAAAGATGTTGAAATTATTATTGAAGTCCTAGAAAGTCTAGGTTGCAAGGTTGAAAAACTTAGCAAAAATAATTTAAAAATTAATTCAAAAAATTTAAACAATACAGAGACTGATTACGATTTAATGAATAAAATGAGAGCATCATTCTTGGTTATGGGGCCACTATTATCTAGGATGGGAAAGACCAGCACATCTTTTCCTGGAGGATGTAATATTGGATCAAGACCAATAGATCTTCACCTAAAAGGTTTTGAAGCCTTGGGAGCAAAGATTGATATGAATGATGATGTTATAGTAGCTTCATGTGATGAACTTGTTGGAGCAAATATATATCTGGACTTTCCATCTGTTGGAGCAACTGAAAATATAATCATGGCCGCTACAACTGCCAAGGGAGAAACCATTATTGATAATGCAGCTAAGGAACCCGAGATAGTAGACCTTGCAAATTTTTTAAATAAAATGGGAGCAAAGGTTATTGGAGCTGGAACATCAACAATACAAATAAAAGGTGTAGAAAAATTAAGAGGTTGTTCTCACCAAATTATACCTGATAGAATAGAAGCTGGAACTTTTATGGTAGCAGCAGCTATTAGCGAGGGAGATATAGAAGTTGAAAATGTAATATCTT
>CAZEIB010000053.1:8727-11351 GCA_964511785.1 uncultured Oscillospiraceae bacterium | reverse complement strand
CATATCCAGTAAACAAGCAAAAATATGGTATACAATGGCCATCATTTTACAATAACGATTAGGCAACTTTTGAGAAAGTTGGTACAAACGGTTAATGTTTTTGCCAATCTCCTCATTCATGTCATGAAAAACAGGTTTGGTTCTAAAAATATTGGCTCTGTTTAAATAGTTTTCTACTAAATAACCGGTAAAACTAAGCCATACAGCTTCTAAGGGCTCTTCCTTGAGGTTTTGCAAACGAAAATTACCATCAGGAAAGCAGAAAAAACCTTGGTTTTGCGTCACTTTAAAGGCAAGCCCTCCTGTTTCAAGTAGCCCTGTTCCTTTGTTAATATACATAAAAATGAAGGTATCACCGGTATCAAAAAACAAATCTTCATTACTTAACCCATGAACGCCACATTGGCATAAATTAAAAGTTAAGTTTAAATGGGTTTTATTACTAATGTATACGGTAGTGTTTTTTTCTACGTAAGTGTTCATTACATACCTCCACTAAGAGATTAAGGGGTTTTAATTAATCTTTATAGACCTTTGAAGAATCTTCTTCCTGTTTTAAAATTTCCCGGTTATGTATTTGTAAATTCAGTTGCTCCAGTAAAGGAGGAATTTCCTTGGGTGTAGCAACCACGTAATCCGGTACTTGTTCTTGAGCTTTAGGCTTCATAGAATATCGTGGGCTAAAGCTAATTAAAAGGGAAATAATTCCAAGCCGATTGGCTCCTGCTATATCTCGTTTAATGTTATTGCCAATCATCACAATTCGCCTTGCATCTTCTGCAGAAAGACTCATGTTTTTCATGGCTTCATTAAACATTCTTTCATCAGGCTTTTCACAGCCTAATGCCTCCGAAATCACCAAGGTTTCAAAGACGTGCTCAATATCATGTTGCTTAATAATGTTCATAAAAGAGTCTACCATACCATCGGCTACCAATGCAATACGGTATCCTTTTTCATGTAAGGATAAAATGGCCTCTTTCGCCCCCGGTATCAGCTGGCAGCTTACAACTACCCCCTTTTCATCGCGAATTTCAGTAGATTCATCTACTAAAGTATCTCCACAATCAGTAAAAATAATGATTTTTTTCTCCATTTTCAAATCTCCTTATTTTGATTATTCTTTAAATACTGCTTAAGGGTACACCTTGTAAAGAGAGCTCTTCCCCTCTTAAACAAGCGGCAAAATGAGCCGTTTCGTAGGGGCGTAAATCTGGAACAACATGACTACACTCTTCTTGATAATAACGGCATCGAGTATGGAAAAAACAGCCTGATGGGGCATTGGCAGGGTTGGGAATTTCTCCTTCCAGTGGAATTCGCTCCATAGTAATATTGGGGTCGGCAATAGGTACTGCAGATAAAAGAGCCTCAGAGTATGGGTGAACAGGTTTTTCAAAAAGGCCTTTTGTAGGGGCCAGCTCCATCAGTTTTCCTAAATACATTACTCCAACTCGGTCGCAAATATGTTCAATCACCGATAAATCGTGGCTGATAAATAAATAAGTAAGGCCCATATCCTTTTGTAAATCCTTTAATAGGTTTAACACTTGGGCCTGTACAGATACATCCAAGGCTGAAACTGCTTCATCACAAATAATAAGCCTTGGGTACAGCACCAAAGCTCTGGCAATACCAATACGCTGGCGTTGCCCGCCGGAAAAGGCGTGAGGGTAGCGCTTTAAATAGCTGGTGTTAAGGCCCACTTTGGCAGCCATTTCCTGTACAATGCTGTCCATTTCCTTTTTTGGCATTTTAGGAAAATTGGCTTTTAAAGGCTCACAAAGAATATCATATACAGTCATGCGAGGGTCTAAAGAAGAATAAGGATCTTGAAAAATCATCTGTACTTCTTTACGTATTCTCTTCATTTCTTGAGGAGAAATATTCTGTAAATCATATTCTTTTCCATCTTGGGCAGTATACCAAACTTGGCCTGCTGTAGCTTGATAAGCTTTTACAATACACCGACCTAAAGTGGTTTTACCACAGCCCGATTCTCCAACAATGCCTAAGGTTTCTCCTTTAGATAAAGTAAAAGTAACGTCGTTTACTGCTTTTACCTGATTTTTTTTAGAAGAAAATATTTTGCTTAAATGTTCAACACGTAAAATAGTTTGAGCCATATTATCCCTCCTTTACTTAATCATCCATGGCTGATAACAAGCTACATAATGTTTTGGGGCAACTTCAATTAATGGGGGCTCGCTCCCTGTGCAAACCTTTTCATCTCGGCGAGTACATCTGGAGTAAAAACCGCAACGGTCAGGTAAATTCATGGCCAAGGGTACAGAACCTTCAATGGAAAAAAGGCGTTCCTTACTACCACCGATTTTATGTACAGAACCGATAAGCCCTTTGGTATAGGGATGTATCGGGTTATGGAAAATTTCATTCACTGAGGCTGTTTCTACAATTCTACCTAGGTACATTACTGCTACCCTGTCACAAACCTGTGCTACAGTGCCTAAATCGTGGGTAATATATAAAATGGCCATGGCAAAATCTTTTTGAAGTTCTTGAAGCAGTTCCAGTATTTGTGCTTGAATAGTTACATCCAGCGCTGTTGTTGGTTCATCTGCAATAAGTAAGGAGGGATTACACGCCAAGGCCATGGCAATTAA
>CAZEIB010000053.1:0-8717 GCA_964511785.1 uncultured Oscillospiraceae bacterium | reverse complement strand
CCGCCTGAAAACTCATGAGGATACTGGGTATAGCGTTTTTCTGGGTTAGAAATGCCTACTTTATGCATCAGCTTTATGATATGGGCTTTTGCTTCAACCTTGGTCATTTTAGTGTGAATTAAAAGGCTTTCACGCATTTGATGCCCTACAGTAAACAGAGGAGAAAAAGCGCTCATAGGCTCCTGAAAAATCATGGAGATACTTTTGCCTCTAATATTTCGTATTTCTTTACCGTTAGCCTTTAAGGTAATAAGGTCTTTTTCTAGGTTATCCTGTGAAAATAAGATGCTTCCTGTGGTTTTACAGTTTTTACCGTTAATTCCCAAAATGGCTTTGCAGGTTAAACTTTTTCCACAACCAGATTCTCCTACCAAGCCTAAGGTTTCTCCTTTTTTAACCATAAAGTCTACCCCACGTACAGGGGTAAGAAGCCCTTCATCTAAAGGAATAGAGATATGCAGGTTTTTAATTTCAATGATGGGTTTTGGGGATGTGGATGACATAAAAATTCTCCTTTCTTAGGATTTATAAGGATCTGCAGCATCCCTAAGTCCGTCGCCTAGAAAATTGAAGGCTAATACAGCCAAACCTACAAAAATAACAGGAATTAATTTCCAAGGACAATTGGCAATATTACCGATGTTTTGGCACTCTTGAAGTAAAACGCCCCAGCTAGTAGCGGGAGAACGCATGCCTAAGCCTAAAAAGCTCATAGAGGTTTCTCCTAAAATCATACTGGGAATTCCAAGGGTTAAGTGGACAATTAAATAACTCATAAAACCGGGAACCATATGTTTCATAATAATTTTCCAGTTACTTACTCCTGCCAGTTTTGCCGCCATTACATAGTCTGCTTTTTTTAAGGATAAAAAGCGACTACGCACTGTACGGGCCAAGCTAGGCCAACTTAAAAGAGACATAATAATGGTAATCATAATATATACTTGGGTTACGGGAATTCCGGGAGGAATGGCAGCAGATAAGGCCATCCATAAAGGAATAGTAGGAAAGGAGCTGATCACTTCAATAATACGCTGAATGACCAGATCGATTTTTTTGCCATAATATCCTGAAACTCCACCTATGATTACAGCTAATATAAAAGAGAGGGCCGTACCGATTAAAGGTACAGTTAAAGAAACTTGGCTTCCTATTAAAATACGGGAAAACAGGTCTCTACCTAGCTTATCGCCACCGAAAACCATATAACGTACAGGGTCTTTACCGGCTTCACGCTGGCTGTTATCCACCCCAAATAAATGGATATCACTAGGGATAATGCCCAATAGTTTATAATTTCCTCCCTTTACAAAAAAATCAATTTTATAAGGGGGCTGGGAAAGATCTTCTACAAAGGTTTTGTTTTCAAAAATATCCCGTTCAATTTTCCAAGGATATACGTAAGGGCCTATCCATTTTCCCTCTTTAAAAAAATGAATTTTACTGGGAGGTGCATCAGAATAGCTGCCAGAATAGTCTTCTAACCCTTGAGGGGCTAGAAAAGGAGCAAAAAGAGCACCGAAATATAAAATACCCAGCACAATAAAACTGATAACAGCTAATTTATGACGAACTAGCTTACGTCCCATTAATTTCCATTGGGAAGAAAGATAGTACTTTTCTTGTTTGATTTTTTCTTTTTCTATTTTTCGCAGTTGCCTTGGGGTAAAGGCTACAGGCTTTTCCTGTTTGTTCATTCAGATTCTCCTTCCAGCAACTGTATTCTTGGGTCTAAAAGAGCCAGCAAAAGATCGGAAAGCAAGTTTCCTATAACCACTAATGAGGCGGATATAAGAAGAATGCCTCCTGACAAATAAATATCTTGGGTTTGTAAAGCCTTAAGGAGTACTGGCCCTAAAGTGGGCAACATCAACACAATGGCTGTAATGGTAGAACCGTTAAAAATACTGGATAGCATATTACCAAGGCCACTAACAATAGGGTTTAAAATGGCACGCATAGCGTACTTATAGGTTAAAGTTGCCTCGCTTACTCCTTTGGCTCTTGTAGCTAAAACATAGGGCTGCTCTTGCTCATCAAGCATTTGCGCCCGAACGGAACGAATCAAGCTACAGGTGCCACTGGTACCAATAACCAGTACCGGAATAATCATACTTTTAACCCATTCCCCTAGGGGAGCTCCAGCTTCTGGCAAGCCCATAATAGGCTTACCAGTCATTTTATAAGATAAATACATCAGTAAAATGGCTAATAAAAAGTTGGGTACCGCCATACCTACAAAGCCAATAAAGGTAAATAAATAATCTCCAAAGGTATATTGGTGCTTGGCCGAATAAATAGCAATGGGAATGGAGAGGATATAGGTAAATACCATCGTCAGTAAAGATAAAACAATGGTGGTGCCCAAAGTTTTATTAATCACTGCCCATACTCCCTCGTTATAATGAAAGGAAGTACCCCAATTACCTGTAACAATGCCTTTAAGCCAGTTTAAGTACTGTACAATAAAAGGCTTATTTAATCCATACATCTCCCGTAAACGAACAACGTCCTCCTCTGTTACCCGCTCTCCCTCAGCAACCATGTTGGCAACCAAACTGTCAACATAGTCTCCTGGGGGCAATTGAATAACAGCATACACCACAAAGGTGATCATGAGCATGGTAATCGCTGCTAAAAGCAAACGTTTTCCAATAAATTTAAGCTTATCCATACAAAAGTACCTCGTTTCCTTTTCCTAAGGGGTAGAAGGGCATATTTGATTCTTTTTTATGATATACCTATAAAGGGCTGCACCCCATGCATCGTTGCACAGGGTGCAGAGAAAGGGCTATTGACTAATCCACCATTGTTCAGGTCTAGCCAAGTTTTTAAAGCGGAATTCATCAACGTTTAGAATATCTTCCGGATAGTTTTGCACCTGGTTACTAATAAAGCTTCTAATAGGAATAGGCTTTAAGTAGCCTAAAATCCAAACATTCTCTTTGTGAAGTTGGTAGATTTTCTCTACACTTTCTTGAATAATTTCTTCGCGGTTTTCCCCTACGGCATTTTTCATTGCATCATAGGCAGTAATTAATTCCAAAACATCTCCTTCGGGGGCAACACCACCGTTAGCTTCACTCTTTCCATCTTCATACCATTTGCCATAAGCGCTATGCCATACCGCAATGTTACGCATAGGTACAATAGAGTCTGGACGAAGGGCAGGGGTAGAAACAGCTGTTAATTCAATAGAAGCTTCCACGTCGTTAGTAAGTAGTCCTGTGCGATACTCCGGATCTACTTTAACAGAAAGGTTTACACCAATAGCTGCAAAAGAAGATTTAAGTAAGGTAACAAAGTCTGCTCCTTCAGAGGCTTCTCGTACAGATAAAATAATTTCTACATCTTTTCCTGTTTCTTTTGTTTTGCGGAAAGTACCCGGGGCCTTATCCCAAGGCTGGGTAATTTCGTCCATCAATAAGTTGGCTTGGTCAACATCATATTCAGTCCATTTTTTGGACCACTCTTCATCATAACCTGCAGGGGAAGCTTGCCAAGGCTCTGTAATCCCGTTACGTAAAGTTTCGTTCATTAAATTGCGATCAACACAAATGGATAAAGCTTGTCTAAAGCGACTGTCTTGAAACAGTACTCTTTTTTCCAAATCTTTTACAGTTTGGTTCAATTGTAAGGTTTCAAAGCCAGAAGTCCAATCGGCTGTGCGCCATAAAACCACGCGGTGGCTATTTTGAAGGGCTGTTGCTACAGTTGAAAAATCTTGTCTAGAGTCAAAAACATCAAATTCACCTGCCATGGCTTGTAAAGTAATTTGATCTTCCTCGTTAATAATTTTAAACTCTAAACTGTCAAGGTAAGGTAGTTGGCGTCCTTCGCTGTCGGTTTTCCAAAAATAAGGATTGCGAACCATTTTGTAGGTTTCACCAATGGAATTCCAGTTGTCTTTTACAGCAATAAAGCTGCGTACTTGAGGTACAATGGCATAATCCCAATGGTAATAGCCAATGTCTTTGCCCATGGTACTGTAAGATTCCCACTGTTTTCCAAAATCCTTATTGGCATTGGCTAAGGCTTCTTCTTCTGTAATTAAAGGGAAGGAAGGGTCATCGGCTATGCCGTCTTTTCTAGCAACGTAGTTTACATAGAAATGCTTGGGTAAAAACATCCATTTATTATCAATGGTTACATCAACTGCAAAGGAAGGTTTAGGGGCGGGAAAAGTAACAGTAAGCTCGTAATCATTTACTTTATCCATGGTTGCCCAACGTTTCACCCCTTCCACCTCTACCTGGTAACAGCTATAAGGCTTAGAAGTATAAGCACTATAATAATCATCAGATTCAGAGTCAATGGGGCTATGGTCTTCTTTTAATGCAGGGGTTGACATATGGTTGTAATAAAAAATCACGTCATCAGCAGTAAAAGGGGCTCCGTCTGACCACTTCATTCCTTCTCGTAATCGTATGGTCCATACACTACTGTCTTCATTGGCATAAAAATCTTTTGCAACGTTTGCTTCTACAGCTCCTGAACCGTCTTGTTTAAAACGAAACATACCCTGCTCGTTATAAGTTCCCCAATTCCAGCGGCCGTTGTCGTTACTGTGAAGGGTTAAGCTTCCGCCATACTGGCCTGAAGCCATGATGTCAGGTTCAATCATCACATCACCTTCTACAGGGATACGCTGATCAAGAGGGGCTAGGGTACCTCCATCAACTTGGGATTGTAATAGGGGAGCCTGTTTACCTTCTTGGGCTAAAGCTACAGGCCCGAAACTTGTAAAAGTAATCAATCCTATCAAGATAAAGGTTAATAACAGGGAAATTTTTTTTCTCATAATAATCCTCCTTTAAATATATCGTTACCGGTTATTTATACCGGCAATAATCACAAAGATGTATATTGTTTATATACTATCATCATAAAAGAAAACAGGATATTTTTGGACATTAATAGGTTTGGTTGTACAAAACTTATAAGAATTTAGAAAATAATTATATATTATAGATAAAATATAGCAAAGACAAAGGAAATTTACTATGTGTAATTACATCAAAAATATATAATAATGTACCCAATGATATGTAATTTCATGCCAAAGAAGACTTTTAAGCAAGCCGGAAAAAGAAGATGCTTTATATCTTGAAAAATTTAATGATGATGTCATCATTAAAGCTACCGATATTAAAATGGTATTTTGGCATAACCGAGGAGTAAAATCCTAATACTACTTTATATTCAAACATGGTGAAACTCTACCTAATTAAACTTGACTATTTATAATGGGCAATTGATGAGCACTAACTATAACCAACTTTTTTACGGAAGCCTATGAGGAAGATCAGCAAGTAAAAACTTTAATAGAAGAGTTTTTTGATTTTTTAATCATGTAATTTAAAACCTTTCGTAAAAAGATTAAGATTAGAAATCTAAAAGAAAACAGCCCAAAGAGGGCCATAGGAGCCTGAAAAGTATTGATAAAAAATGAATATGCTTTTGAAAGAAATTGACTTGACAATTGACAAAAACAAAAGATATGATAGGTGAAAAGAAACTGATAAAACCTACCTAAAGAAGGTGGACACCCTCAAATCTAAACCACATATGTAATGGCCTTATAAAATCCAAAAGACTATGCTACCAATCTTTCAAAAAGGAGTGGCAGAGGGGATGGAAGTATCTGCAATATTAAAAAAGAGTTTGCCTTTTTGGGAAACCCTTACATACGATCAACAACAAACCCTTATCCGCCATAGTAAAATAAATAAATATGCAAAGGAAGAATGGGTTTATGATGGGGATCAAGAGGAAAATTGCTTATGGATCCTTTGTAAGGGACAAATTGCCTTTACCCTTCAAACGAAAAGAGGAACACAAATGACTTTTTTTCGCCTTTCTTCTCAAGAAGTTACCGTACTTCCGCTTTTTTTAGATGCTATGGAAGATAATTCTTATTTTTTTCAGGCAATAGCAGAAAAGGAAACCTTGCTATGTAGAATTGAAAATTTTACCTGTGGAAAAATTGCAATAAATAGTAAAGAAGCTCAAATGTTTTTCTATAAGCAACTAAAAAATCTGATTCATCAAAATATTCAACTGATTTGGACCTTGTCTTTTTCTGATTTAAAAGAGCGGCTGTTATCCAAATTAGAGGAATATACCTGCTTACAAAACAACAAAATAATTGATGTTACCCATGAAGGGTTAGCCTGTGAACTAGGTACTTCCAGAGAAGTGGTAAGCCGTTTGTTAAAAGAACTTGAGCAAGAAAGAATGATTCAACTGGGAAGAGGGAGAATTGAAATTCTTTTTTAAAATAGAAAATTATGTAACAAACCTCACAGACAGATCATAAAATAAGATTTAAGATAAAAACAACAAAGGTAAATAACTTATATACATTCTATGTATGGAAACGTTTCCATACAAGAATATATTTTATTAAAATTAAAAAAAACAGGTAGAGTACAAGTAGTAATAATCTACAAGCATAGGAAGATGTTATGTGAAAAAAAACTCATCCAAAACAACCATTAAAGATATTGCTAAGGAAGCTAAAGTCTCTATTAGCACCGTTTCACGCTATATTAATCAATCGGGATATGTGGAAGTAGAAACAGCTCGACGTATACAAAAAGCCATTGATCAAACCTATTATGTACCCAGTATGGCAGCACGTTCTTTACGGAATCAAAAAGGTGCCATTATTTTATTGGTTGTACCGGATATTAGCAACCCTTTCTACTCAAACATTGCAAAAACCGTACAACACTTGGCACGGGAAAGAAATTATATTATGGCCCTTTATGATTCTCAAGAAAGTATTCAAGAAATTCCTTCCGTACGCATAGCCCAGCAGATGTATGCCAGTGGTATTCTTTTAGCTTCTATTGACATTAAACCGGAGATGATACAGGCGTTAATGGAAAGTAATATTCCCGTTGTAGGATTAAATGCTTATCAACAATATCCCTTTGATACCGTTCACGTTCAAGGATCGGATGGAAGCTACTTAGCAACAAAGCATTTGCTTTCTTTGGGACATCGCTTTATAGGCTTTGCAGGGGGAACCCCTAATACCATGATTGGTACCAGTAGGTGGGAGGGCTTTGAACTTGCAATGAAGGAGGAAGGGGCTACAATTCATCAGGAATATGTTATGGAAATGGGTTTCTCTCAAGATGATGGCTATCAGGTAGGCCAATGGTTTTTACAAAAAAAACAATTGCCAACGGCCATTGTTTGTGCCAATGACCAAATTGCCTTTGGTCTATTGGCCGCTATGTACGAAAAAGGGATAAAAGTACCGGAGGACATCTCTGTTACAGGAATGGATGATATTCCTTACGCAAAAATATCCAATCCCAGTTTAACCACAGTTACCAACGACAGCGTAGCCTTTGCTACCCAAGGGTTAAAAATGCTTTTTGAAAGAATAGACGGTATTTATACGCAAGCAACACCAAGAGAAGTTGCCATTACTCACCAACTGGTGGTGCGTCAATCCAGTAGCATCCCTTTTAAAGAAGGGAAAAATGAAGTAAAAAAATGAAGGAAGTCTTATAAAAGTAAGCTTAATGAAAAATAGTATGGAAAATAAAAAGAAAACTTCTATAAATAACTTAATAAAAAGGAGAATTTCAATTTATGAAAAAAATCTGTGTCATAGGTAGCTTAAATGTAGATTTAACCCTTCGTTTACCTAGATTCCATATTCCAGGAGAAACCATTACTGCTCTAGCCTTTGATACCTATACCGGAGGTAAAGGGGGAAACCAAGCAGTAGCAGGGGCTAAACTTGGGGCCCAGGTGCTAATGGTAGGAAAAGTAGGGGACGATCAAAATGGTCAGCTATATAAAAATACCTTAAATCAAAATGCTATTGATTTACGAGGTGTGGAAACGATACCATCTATTTCTACCGGTACAGCAATTATTGAAGTAGACCCGAAAGGAGAAAATCGAATTGCCGTAGTTCTTGGTACAAATGCCTTAGTAGATGAAAGGCAAATAGATGAATTAATGCCTCTATTAATGGAGTATGATATTTTTATGTTTCAATTGGAAATACCTATGAAAACAGTGGAATATGGAATAAAAACCCTTTCAGAAAAAGGGAAAACCATTATCTTAGACCCTGCCCCTGCAGTGGTACTAAAAGAGGAGCTTTATCAATATATCGATTACTTAACCCCTAACACTACAGAACTTGCTATATTATCAGAAATGGCGGTTCAAAGTAAAGAAGATGTGGAAAAAGCAGCCCAAAAATTAATGGATCTAGGGGTCAAACATATTGTTGCCAAAATGGGTAGTAAAGGCTGTTATTTTACTGACGGTAAAGAAAAAAAGTGGGTTCCTGGATTCAAAGTAAAAGTAGTAGACACTACTGCTGCAGGAGATAGTTTTAATGCCGGTTTGGCAGTTGCTTTAGCTCAAAATAAAACCATTGCCAATGCATTGGTATTTGCAAACGGGGTGGGGGCCTTATCTGTTACAGGGGCAGGGGCCCAAAGTGCTATGCCCACCATGAAGGAAACTAAAGAATTTTTAGCAAAAAATTCTTCTTGAAGAATAAAAATGATATAACTTTAAAAATATCAAATGCGCATTTGAGTTTTTATTTTAAATTTAAGAAAAAGGGAAGAAAGAGAAGGAGGGGGAAGAAGACCGTAAAAGGGAGATGGAAGTTGTTTACTATCACGTTATACTCTACTTTTGATCAAGAGCTTTTTAAGCTAAGGAGGACAATA
>CAZEIB010000052.1:0-11536 GCA_964511785.1 uncultured Oscillospiraceae bacterium | reverse complement strand
TATCTGAAACAAGAAAATAGAGAAAAGAGAGGTAAAACATGCAAAAAGTTTCAAAAAGCATGATGGAAAGATTTGAAAACTATGTAAGCACCCTTGAAAATTCAAAAGAACAAAGCTTACATTTAGATAGTAAACGTGAAGAACTACTAAGGCAAATGGAACAAAGCAATCAAGAACAAGCCCTGTACTTGCAGCAGCTAAAAGGCTATCAAGCAAAATTGGAAAATGCCCTAAAGGACTTTGCACTATGGAGCGAGCGAAGTATGAGCAATTTATCTAAGGAAACACAATTGACCACAGAGGAACTAAGCAGTGTTTCTACAAAAATGAGAAAAGATGGTGAAGTGTTAGCAGGAAGTTATAGCACTTTTGTAGAAAATATAACCGAAGGATTGTCAAGATCCTTAGGGATGTTTGACCAAAACATTCATCAGGTAATGAATGAACTAAACCAGTCCTTAACACGAATTGAAAAAGTGATGGGTGGAAAAGATGTTTCTTCAACTGAAGTGGGAGAAAATCATACATATGTGTCGGAATTATCTTCTATACAGCAATCTTTAACCAGTATTGAAAAAGCTTTAAGCAATAAAAACACCTCTGAACTATTACAAAAACAAAATCCGCCTTTGGCAAAAACGAAGGAGGGGAAATAATGTCTTCTGTTAGGAGAAATAAAAGTACTAGAAGAATGGGAAACCATGATAAAGGCAGTGCTTGGATTTCATATTCTGACATGATGGCAGCTTTGCTTTTAGTGTTTATTTTAGTACTTTCTTATAGCATTTATCAATATTTTGTAATGCTTCAAACTAAAACTGCAGAATTAGATGAACAAAGCATGCAGCTAACCCTTCAGCAAACAAAATTAGAAGATCAAGAAAAAATTTTACTGGCTAGCCAACAAGCACTAACAGTGAAAGAGGACGAGCTGATGCTTGCACAAATCACATTGGGAGAAAAAGAAGAGGACCTTGAAAATTTACAAAGCCAATTAACTGTACAGCAAAGCAAAATTGATGAAACAGAGGCAGTGCTTCAAAGCCAACAACAAAAAATTGATCAATTAATTGGGGTTAGAACAACCATTATTCAAGAGTTAGGTGCATCGTTAGCAAAGTCTAACTTGTCTGCCACAGTTGACCCTCAGACAGGGGATATCATTTTAGATAGTGCTGTTTTTTTTGACACAGCTTCTTCCACCATAAAAGAAAGTGGAGAAGGTTTTTTAAATACCTTTATTCCTTTGTATTTAAATGTGTTGTTAAGGCCAGAATATGAAGATTATTTGGCCGAAATTATTATTGAAGGGCACACAGATTCCAAGGGTAGTTATGAAACCAACTTAAAACTGTCCCAAGAAAGGGCCAGAAGTGTGGTAGAATACTGTTTGAACATCCCGGGGCTGACTCAAGAACAACGCAAATATTTTCAAGATATTCAAACTGCTACGGGAAAAAGTTTTTCTAATCGAAAATTTTTTAGCGATGGAACAGAAGATATGGATGCTTCTCGTAGGGTGGAATTTAAATTTAGGTTAAAAGATGCAGAAATGGTAGAGGAAATGCGAAAAATTTTAACCACAAATGATGGTAGTAAAGGGGAATAATCATTGAAGTACGTAGCTTGGTTTATGATTGTATTGGTGGTAGTAGCCATAATAGGTGTAGGATACGTTTATTTTACCGCCCAGGTAACGGTAAGTGATAGTTTAGTTCAAATGATTCCTGCAAAAGAAAAGCCTGAATTATTTGAAGAAATTAAAAATACTATAGAAAATTACGGATTTCAAGGGACGCAATTTAATCAGGAAAACTTAGAAAACATTGAAGAGTATGCTTTTTATACATACTATGTAAAAGTAAAAAACAATAGTTTTATACTAATGGATACAGTAGAAGGGCAAATAGTTCCTGCAGAAGTAGATGTGCTTCAAACAGGTAACCTCAATCAGGTTAAAATAGAAAGAAGAAATACAGGAATGATTGAAGTAACTATTTTAACTAAAGTAGGGGCCTATGCTACAAGAGAAATGATTATTACTTATTATTTATGGGGGAAACCCCTTACCTTAAGAGCGGTTATTGAGCCATAAAGAAAGAAGGAGAATAAAATGAAAAATATAAGCAATTTAGTTGGGAATACTCCTTTGGTAACCCTTAATGCAGTTGAAAAAGAAAAAAACTTACTTGGAAATCTTTTTATAAAAATAGAAGGCAAAAATCCTGCAGGCAGCGTAAAAGACCGTATAGCCAAAGGAATGATTGACCATGCTGAAAGAGAAGGGAAACTTGCATCGGGAGGTATTATTATTGAGCCTACTAGTGGCAACACCGGTATTGGTTTAGCGGCTATTGGAGCAAGTAGAGGTTATAGGGTTATTTTAACCATGCCTGAAACCATGAGTGTGGAAAGGCGAAATATGTTGAAAATTTATGGAGCGGAAATTGTATTAACAGAAGGTAGCTTAGGCATGAAGGGGGCTATTGAAAAGGCAAAAGAATTGGTTGAAAATATGCCGGGAGCCTTTATGCCTAGCCAATTTGATAACCCAATAAACCCTAAAACGCATTATCTTACAACGGGCCCTGAAATTTGGAAAGAAATGGATGAACAGGTAGATGTTTTTATAGCAGGGGTTGGTACCGGTGGAACCATATCGGGAACCGGGAAATATTTGAAAGAGAAAAACCCCAATTGTTATATTGTTGCTGTAGAGCCTTTGGCATCCAACATCTTGTCAAAAGGGAAAGCAGGCCCACATAAAATTCAGGGCATAGGCGCTGGATTTATTCCTCAAAATTTAAATACAGAAATTTATGACGAAGTGATTACAGTTACAGATGAGGAAGCCTTTGAGGGAGCGAGGCTAGTAGCAAAATTGGAAGGCATATCTGCAGGGGTA
The DNA here is from genome assembly GCA_964511785.1 of uncultured Oscillospiraceae bacterium. Lineage (GTDB taxonomy): Bacteria > Bacillota > Clostridia > Christensenellales > Aristaeellaceae > CAYFQH01. The sequence continues at coordinate 8,631 of CAZEIB010000052.1, read as the reverse complement.
TCCTCAGGAGCGGCTTTAATGGCTGGAATTAAAATTGCTAAGCGAAAAGAGTTTGAAAATAAAAATATTGTCATGGTTTTTCCTGATGGTATGGATAGATATTTTTCTACTCCTTTATTCCAAGAAAAGGAAAACTAACAGAGGAAGATTTATAGGATAAGAGATGAATAGAACAAGAAGGTGAAACTTATGGAAAACGAGATTGAGAAAATTGAAAAAGAACTTTTTCTTAAGTTGCTATCCTTTGAAATGCCTAAAAAAAAATTAGGAATAGGTATTTCCTATACCTTTAGTATTTGTAAACTAAAAGAGGATTTAAAAGTAGGCGAAATTAATATTCGTCTAGGAGAAAGCAGAGAAATGTATTATTTGGGTCATTTAGGCTATCATATTGATAAGCCCCATCAGGGAAATAACTATGCCTACAAAGCTTGCTTATTATTAATTCCCCTTATTACTAAATTAAAGGTACACTCTTTAGTAATTACTACAGATAATAATAATTTTCCAAGTAAACGTATCTGTGAAAAACTAGGAGCTGTGAAAGAAAGGGAAGTAAGGGTTCCATATGATTTAAAAGAAAAATTTGTTATGGATAAAGATAAATTACGGTATATTTGGAAAGAACCGTATTTAAGGATGAATTGACAATAATTGTGAAATCAGCTATAATTTTTTTGATAAGCAATGATGGGATAAGTAAGGTAAGATTGGTTATTAAGCGAGTGGGCAAGTGGTGAAAGGCCTTCTAATCTCTTATGTGAAAGACAACCCGGAGCATCTCTTTGAGCGCTTCCAGCGATAAAGGATGAAAGTGGAGCTTAAATATATAGCTCAAGCAGGGTGGTACCGCGATTTTAATCGTCCCATGCAGAAATGCAATGGGACTTTTTATTTACAGAAAGGAAGTACGTTATGTTAACACAGGCACCTAAAGGCACGAAGGACATGTTACCTAAAGAGGCATATCAATGGCATATGATTGAAGAAAAAATGAGAAAATTAGCAGATGAGGCCGGTTATAGCGAGATTCGTACCCCTGTATTTGAACATACAGAGCTTTTTTTGCGTGGTGTAGGAGATACTACAGATATTGTACAAAAAGAAATGTATACTTTTTTAGATAAAGGGAAAAGGTCTATTACATTAAAACCGGAAGGAACTGCTGGAGCTGTAAGGGCATTAATTGAAAACAGTCTATACGCAAATCCTTTGCCGGTTAAAATGTATTATTTAAATGCCCCTATTTTTCGCTATGAAGCTCCTCAATCAGGCAGGTTTAGAGAACACCATCAGTTTGGAATGGAGTGTTTTGGTGCTCAGGAGCCAAGTGTTGATGGAGAGCTGATTGTTTTAGCAAAACGTTTAGTAGAAAAATTTGGAGTTAAAAATATTCAAGTGCATATTAATAGCATTGGCTGTCCTAAATGCAGGCCTCAATATATTGAAAAACTGAAAGAGTACATTAAGCAATATAAAGATGGCTTATGTAAAGACTGTCAAAGTAGATATGAAAAAAATCCGTTAAGAGTACTGGATTGTAAGGTAGACAGCTGTAAAGTCATTATGAAAGATGCCCCGGTAATGCTTGATGAGTTATGCCAAGAGTGTAAAGAACATTTTGACGGGCTTCAAAAATATTTGTCAGCAGAAAACCTAGAGGTTGTTATTGACAGTCATATTGTTAGAGGATTGGATTACTATACAAAAACGGTATTTGAATTAATTACCAAAACGCCAAAAGGAGATTTAACTGTTTGCGGCGGAGGACGCTATGATCAGTTGGTAGAGGAATTGGGAGGACCGTCTTTACCGGGGATTGGCTTTGGTATGGGAATGGAAAGACTTTTAATGCTCCTTGAAAGCGAAAATTTATTGCCGGAAAGTCCAAACAGTTTTGATGTATTTATTGCCTCTATGAGTGAAGAGGGGAAAATGTCGGCTTTTAAGTTGATTAATCGCCTTAGAGATGCAGGAATACGCTGCGAAATGGATCATATGGGAAGAAGTTTGAAAGCGCAGTTTAAATATGCCAATAAAATGGGTAGTAAAATGATAGGTGTTTTAGGGGAAGAGGAACTTCAAAACAACCAAATTACCTTACGAAATATGGAAACAAGAGAAGAAAAACGAGTGGAATTAGAGATAGTTATTCAGGAAATATTAAAATGGATGGAGGAGAAATAATATGGCACAAGGTTTAGGGGAATGGAAGCGCAGCATTAAATGCGGTGAAATAACAGAAAAAATGGCAGGAGAAGAAGTAACCCTCATGGGATGGGTTCAAAGATCGCGGAATTTAGGTGGGTTGATTTTTGTTTGGCTACGAGATTACACAGGAATGGTACAATTGGTTTTTGACGTAAATCAAATTGATGAAACCCTTTTTAGTTTGGGGGAAGAACTTAGAGGAGAATATGTTGTAGCTGTAAAAGGAATGGTTGCTTTAAGAGACAAAGAGGCCATTAATGAAAAAATGAAAACCGGAAAAATTGAAATTATGGTTATGGAAGGAAAATTATTAAATAAAGCACAAACACCTCCTATGTATATTGAGGATGGGAAGAATGAATCGGAATCTTTACGATTAAAGTATCGATATTTGGATATTCGTCGACCTTCTATGCAAAATATGCTTCGTTTTCGTGCAAAAGTAATTAGAACCATTCAAAACTATATGGACAGTCAAGACTTTGTAGAAGTAGAAACTCCTATTTTTACAAAATCCACCCCTGAAGGAGCTAGAGACTATCTGGTACCTAGCAGAATAAAAGCAGGGAGTTTTTATGCCCTTCCTCAAAGCCCGCAAATTTACAAACAATTGTTAATGATAGGTGGCTTAGATCGCTATTATCAAGTAGCCAGATGCTTTAGGGATGAAGATGGAAGAGCAGATAGACAACCTGAATTTACTCAATTAGACCTTGAAATGTCTTTTGCAGACGAAAAAGAGGTTCAAGCTGTGGTTGAAGGAGCTTTTGCCCAAGTTTTTAAAAATGTCATGGGCAAAGAAATTTCCCTTCCCTTGTCACGAATGACCTGGGAAGAAGCAATGGAAAACTACGGATCGGACAAACCCGACACTCGTTTTGAAATGAAAATAAAAACTGTGAGTGAAGCAGTAAAAAATAGCGGTTTTGTTGTTTTTGACAATGCCCTTGCTCAAGGGGACATTGTTTGTGGAATCAATGCAAAAGGAGGGGCAGGAAAGTTTTCTAGAAAAGAATTGGATGCCCTTGGAGAGTATGCAAAAACCTACCATGTAAAAGGCCTTGCTTGGGCGGCTCTTAATGAAGATGGTAGTATCCGCTCTTCCTTTGCTAAAGCCATGAGCGAAGAGAGTATGAGTAAATTACTGGCAACCCTAGAAGGGGAAAAAGGAGATTTAATACTTTTAGTTGCAGACAAAAAATATGTTGCTTTAAATGCCTTAGGACAGGTGCGGTTAAAAGTAGGAAAAGACCTTGAGTTAATAGATGAAGAGAAATATCATTTGTTTTGGGTAACCCAGTTTCCTTTAATGGAGTTTTCCCAAGAAGAGAACCGCTATGTTGCCATGCACCACCCTTTCACCAGCCCTATGGAAGAGGATATACAGTATATGAAAACAGACTTGGGAAAGGTGCGAGCAAGGGCTTATGACCTTGTTTTAAACGGTATTGAAATGGGATCCGGAAGTATACGAATTTTTTCCAGTGACCTGCAAAAAGAAATGTTTAAAATGATTGGCTTAGATGAAGAGGAAGCTCAGCATCGTTTTGGCTTTTTATTGGAAGCTTTTAAATATGGGACGCCACCCCATGGAGGTTTTGCCTTTGGAATTGATAGGCTGATTATGATTTTGCTAAATAAAGGCAATTTAAGAGAAGTTTTAGCTTTCCCGAAAGGGCAAAATGGTGCAGATTTAATGATGGAAACCCCTTCCACAGTGAAAAAGGAACAACTTGAGCAATTACACATTGCTGTTGTTCAAGAACAAGAAGAAGAGTAAAGAATTCAAAAACCCCACCCTCTTTTTATGAAGTAAAAAGAGGGTGGGGTTTTTTGAAGAAAGACTAGGCTAACTCTTGGTGAATTTCTTCTAATAAACGAATAATAGGAAGATGCTGAGGGCAGGCTTCTTCGCAAAGGCCACAGGCAATACAAAGTCCACCATCTTTGCCTTCTTCAATGAACTGTTTGTATTGTTTGGTAAACTGAGGTAATTTATCTAGAATATAATGATTATCGTAACCACTGAAAATATGAGGGATATGAACATTTTGGGGGCAGGGTTGGCAGTAGCTACAGGCTGTACACTTGGTTTTAATGCGAGATAAGAAGAGTTGCTTCACTTTTTCAATTAGTTTTCTTTCGTCAGCGGATAAGGAGTGAACATGGGCATTTTCAAAAATTTGCAAATTATCCTGTACTTGCTCCATGGTACTCATACCACTTAAAATAGTCATTACTTCAGGCATATTGTACAAATAACGAAAGCTCCACTCTACACTGGACCTAGAGATTGGAAAGTCATCATAGGCTTGCTGTACTTCTTTAGGTGGGATGGCCAAGGCACCGCCACGAAGAGGTTCCATAATAACCATTTTAATTCCTTTGTTACTGGCGTAGCGTAAACCTTTAAGGCCAGCCTGATAATCATCATCTAAGATGTTTAGTTGAATTTGGGACATTTGCCAAGGATAATCATCAACAATTTTCAAATAAGTATCAATGTCGTCATGGAATGAAAACCCCGGGAAACGAATCTTTCCATCTGCAAGGGCTTTATCTAAAAAATCTTGATAACCAAGGGCTTTTATTTTTTCAAAACTGCTTTTATTTAAAGCATGTAGCAAATAAAAATCCACATAATCTGTTTGTAAACGGGTTAGCTGCTCATTTAAAAGTCTATCCATATCCTCTCTTGTTTCTACTAACCAAACAGGCAATTTTGTAGCTAAAACAACTTTATCTCGATAGCCGTCTTTTAAGGCTTCACCTACAAAACTTTCACTTTTACCACCATGGTAGCCATAAGCAGTGTCAACGTAATTTACACCCTGATCAATGGCATGGCGAAGCATGGACGTGGCTAAAGGGAAGTTAATGGAAGTAGGATCATTAGAATCCAATAAAGGTAGCCGCATACAGCCAAAACCTAATCTTGATACAGATTGGACATTACCGGGCAACAAGGCAGAACTCATTGTCATGGAAATACCTCCTAAATATAGTTAATACATTAATTCTATAGTAACAGAAGAGGAAAGAAGTATAAAGGGTTAAAAAACCAACTGCAATCCCCATAAGATGAATAAATGCAGGGGATATAAACTATAGCTTAACCATTTGGGTAAATGAACACGGGTATTAGATGGAAAGTAGACTAAGGGCAATGCAAAAACAACAAAACTTTGAAGTTGAAAAAAAGAGGTAATAAAAGGAAAAAATTTACCCGTAAAAGAGGCAAAGGGAAGGGGTAATTGGCTAAGAATATTGCTGCTTCCATAGCCCCAAAAAAGAGAAAAAGCTAACCAAAAAGAAAGTAATCCTTTGCGATGATTTTTAGTTACATAGAGCAACAAAATAAAGAGAACGCCTTTCCATCCATAATCTACAGAGAAAAAAGAAGTTATTGTTAGAGCTGTTAAAGGCAGTAGCCACTGGGACCCATATTTTTTATATTGTATCCCTTTAATTCCCATTAAAGCTAAAAAAAGCGTGAAAAAAATATTTAAATGACTCCAATTGTTTTGGAGCCCTTTTACATATAAAGGTTGACTAATGATACCTACAATTAAAATTCTTCCCATATATTTAAAAAGATTTTTACTGTAGGAAGCCCCTACAACTAAGCACCAACTATAAAGAGGAAAAGCCAATCGGCCAATAAGACGAAAAATCATATATTGAGGAAAAAACAGCTTTCCCACATGATCAATCATCATAAAAATCAATGCCAAAAGTTTTAGAAACCCTGTATCAGTATTGCCGGCAACGACCATATTTTTTTTTGTGGAAATAATATTACTCATAACACACTCCTTTGCTTTTCTAGCATAACCGAAATAATAAATTATTCAAGAGTAATTCAAAATAAGTTCATGAAACCATCACTTTTTGTCGTTATACTATGATTATCTTCTTTAAAAAAGAAAGGGAAATTGAGTATGAAAGGAGAAAACATAAAAAGAAAGAAGATAGGTGGACTAGTTTTAACCATTTTGATAGCAATTTTAGTGCTTTCCATAGTAAAAAAACCAATGGAGAAATATAGAGGGAGTTTTTTAAATGAAAAAGGTTCTTCTATTGTTCCCTTGGAAGATGAGGGGATAAGTTATTTTTTAAAAAAAGGCTTGATGCTGGGAACGAAAGAGATAACACATGAAAAAAGACTTGTGGTATACGCTATAATGGAAAACAGCGAAGGGGAGAAAGCCGGAATTTTGCCGGGAGATTATTTGATACAAGTAAATGGATATGAAACTAGGTCTATAGAAGAAGCATATAAGTATATCAATAAAGAAAAAGAAAATGAAATAGTACTAAAAAGAACAGGGCGTTATTATAAAATAAAAATATAAATTTAAATAAAACTCTCCTATGGAACAGCACTTTAAATATAGATTTACTCCCCCTTGCATTTTGCAAGAGGGAGACAAATATGTAAAGAATGATTAATAAAGGGAGAAACCATGAAACTTTTGATTGTTGACGATGAAAAAAATATTCGCACTTTGGTAAAAAAATATGCCATATTTGAAGGGTATGAAATCGAGGAAGCAAGTAATGGCATGGAAGCCATTGAAAAAGCCTTAAAAGAAAAATATAATTTAATTATTATGGATGTGATGATGCCGGAGCTAGACGGTTTTTCTGCTTGCAAAGAAATACGAAAACATAGTCAGGTTCCGGTAATTATGCTTTCTGCCAGGGGAGAAGAATATGATAAAATTCATGGTTTCGAATTAGGAATAGATGATTATGTGGTAAAGCCTTTCTCTCCAAAGGAACTAATGATGCGTATTGATGCTGTAATTCGAAGAAGTACACTGGCAACGGAAGAAAAAATGGTTTTAAGAGAAATTGTAAGAATAAATCAACTGGAAATAGATTTATCAGCAAGGACAGTTAAAATTAGAGAAAAAAGACAAGATTTATCTCCAAAGGAATATGATTTACTTTTTTATATGGTTAAAAACCGTGGGCTTGCCTTAACTAGAGAACAGTTAATCACTCAAGTTTGGGGATATGATTTTTTTGGTGACGACAGAACCCTTGATACTCATATTAAGCTATTGCGAAAATCATTAAAAGAATATGCTGTGTATATTGCAACAGTACGAGGGGTTGGTTATCGATTTGAAGAGGAAATAGATGAAAATGGCAGATAAAAACAAAGGATCTAGTGTTAGTATTCAGAAAAAGATTTTCTCGGTTTTTCTTGTTTTTGTTGCTTTTTTAATTGCTTTACTTTGGCTGTTCCAAATTGTTTTTTTAGATGACTTTTATCGGGTTTTAAAAAAACAGGAATTAAGGAAAACAGGAGATATTATTGCGAAAAATATTGACAATGAAAATTTGAACAGCCTTATAGTACAGTTAATGTATCAGAATGAAATGTCTATTACTCTTACAGATAAACAGGGGAAGATGCTTGAAAATACCGGCGAAACAATTCTACCAATGAGTCCCATTAGGCCTATTGCTGAAAATTATTGGGAATATTATTGGCATTTAGCCCGAGAAAATGGTGGGAAAGCATTTCCGACAACTCCTATTACGACAAATGCAATGGAGTTAATTGATATTCCCTACGATGCTAAAAACTTTTCAGGCCCTGTACCAAGGCCAAACAACCAGACTGTAGAAAATCTTTTATTTGTACAACTTGTAAAAACCCAGCAGGGTGAAGAAAAATTGTTGATGTTAAGCACTTTAAAAAGACCAGTTGACGCTACAAAAGAAACCCTTCAAAGTCAGTTAATTATTGTTTCGATGATATTGTTTCTTTTAGCTTTGGTGATTTCTTATTTTATTTCAAAATGGGTATCAAAGCCTATTGAAGATACAAATCAAGCAGCAAAAGCCCTTTCAAAAGCACAGTATATGGTGCCTAAAAGTGGTCAAGGCTTTAAAGAAATAGAAGAACTGAACGAAACCCTATCTGAAACGGCTTGGGAATTAAATAAAATTAATCACTTTCAAAAAGAACTTATTGCTAATATTTCACATGATCTTAGAACTCCTTTAACCATGATTGGCGGTTATGCTGAGGTGATGCGAGATATTCCGGGTGAGATGAATCAGGAAAATATGCAAGTTATTATAGATGAATCAAAAAGACTTTCAACTTTAGTAAATGCTGTAATGGATTATTCTAAATTGCAAACAGACAGATCGTTAAAAATGACCTATTTTGATATAACGAAAATGATTAAAGAAGTAATTCAACGATATCAAGTGTTTTTACACCAAAACCAATATCAAATAGATTTTGAATATGAAGAAAATATTTTTGTTTTAGCTGATGAAGTGGCCCTAGGGCAGGTGCTATACAACTTAATTAATAATGCCATTTCTTACACCGGTGAAAGTAAAAAAGTTTTAATTAAACAGGAAAAAATTGATAAGGAAAACATAAAGATA
>CAZEIB010000051.1:10281-11569 GCA_964511785.1 uncultured Oscillospiraceae bacterium | reverse complement strand
CGACTGTGCTTTACGCCTGAATGTCATGGCTGATTACACCTATGTCCAGGAAACCCTTATCCAAGCCTCTCACTATGGGCTTGTGATCGAAGAAGTCCCCATCGAATTCAGAAGAAGGGATGGACATTCCCGGCTCATCTCAAGTATCTGGAAATATGCCAAGAGGGCAGGAGGGACAATTGCGAGGGGTTATCGTGATTTCCATCCTCTTTCAACCTTTTTCGGTCTGGGTCTCTTCTTTGTTTTAGCAGGTCTTATTTTTGGGAGTAAGGTACTGCTTGCATATTTAGAAACAGGAGTAGTGGCAGGAAATTTGCCTTCAGCTGTGCTAACCGTATTGCTAATACTCATTGGAGTCTCCACAATGACTCTTGGAATTATAGCTGATATCCTGAAAACCCAGAGGAAGGTTCAGGACGAGATCTTGTATAGGTTGAAAAAAATGGAATATGAAAAATAAAATTTAATTTATTTACTAAAGTTGTTGGTTTTTATGGTTGATAAAATAAATGTTGGTATTATTGGAATGGGAAAAATGGGTATTTTGCATACGGGAATACTCAATAGTTTGGATGGTGCCAATGTAAAAGGGGTTGCAGAAAAACAGGATCTTATCTTAAAACCAATAAGGCAACTATTACCGTCCATTGGCACATATAATGATTATTTGGATATGATCAAAAAGGAAGATCTTGATCTGATATATATTACAACACCAACGTCATTCCACACAAACATTGCATTAGATTGTTTAGATCATAGTATACCTTTTTTCGTTGAGAAGCCTCTGGGTATTTCAGTTGATGATTGCAGACCTTTGATAGAATCTGTCCGGAAAAAACCTGTAATAAATATGATTGGTTATTCAAAGCGCTTTGTGGACACCTTCAAAAAAGCAAAGGAAATTATAGACAGTGGTGTTCTTGGAGAGTTGATTTATTTTAATTCTAGTATGTACGTTTCTCAGTTATTCTCAAAAGGAAAAGGCTGGAGATACAAGAAAGAGGCAAGTGGCGGAGGCGTCTTGAGCACTCTTGCTGCGCATCTTGTAGACCTTCTTGTCTGGTTTTTTGGCGATGTATCTCTTGTTGAGGGTCACACAAAATCCTATTACTCAAAGGATGTGGAGGATTTTGTTCACGCTTATCTTCTCTTTGAAGGAGGATTGGGTGGATATCTGGACACATCATGGAGCGTCAGAAATTACAGGCTTCCTGAAATAAAAATAGAGGTTCACGGTGAAAAAGGAATGCTTGTAGTTACTGATGATTACGTAAAAATATATACC
>CAZEIB010000051.1:6184-10271 GCA_964511785.1 uncultured Oscillospiraceae bacterium | reverse complement strand
GTCCTGAGTATACCAGAGAAGATAAACATATGATAGAATCAGTAAGCCAGAAGAAAGCTACAGGGCTCGATATATTTGAAGGGTTCAAAGTTCAGAAAGTTGTGGATGGGATCTATAAATCAGCATTGACTAATTCTGCAGTAGAGAGTGATGAATTATGAATATCGACCCTATTATTCTTGGTCACAATCAGTTCATAGGCGTGGATCATTTTTCTCAGGACCGTGCGAGGGACAGAGTGCAGCTTTTCAGTGATAATGAAAAAATCCTCAATGTTGTAAGGGATTTCTATGAACTTGGCGGAACCGGAATGATGCTCTCGACACATCCCAAAACGAGGTCGATACTGGAGACCATTGGCTCGGACCCGGTTTTGTCAAAGAATATGAATATGTATCCTCTAATCCCTTATGCCCAGGGCTATGTAAGAAAGGCTAATGAAATGGGTATTGTAGGAATGCTTAAAGACATCCTTGAACCCGCCAGCACCTCTACAAAACTTAAAATTCTGTTTAAAGGCGGAATGAATGTTTTTAATCAGGACTTCTTTAACATGCTTTCCACATTCATTGACGTCGAAATGCTTCCTTTTAATGGATTTAACGTAAAAGCGGTTTTCTTACACAACATTCTGACAGACCTTGCTCTTTCCATGGATTCACAAAAGGTCTTTGAATTCTTTATTGACCATATTAAAGAAAACTATAATGCAGTCCCTGCCTTTGGGACAATGAACTTCACAAGGCTTGTGGAAAGCTTTGACGAGTGGGGTATAGAAAGGCCTCTGGTCATGACTTCCTTTAATAAAGCTGGCTTCCAGATGAATCCTTCCAGAGAGGAATGTGAAAGATGCCTGCGTGACTACGATGTGGATGTACTGGCAATGAGCACACTGGCAGCAGGATACCTAAAGCCAAAAGAGGCTTATGAGTATCTATTTTCGTTACCTAACATTAAGTCGGCAGTTGTAGGGGTGTCTTCAAAGGAACACGCAGAGGAAACCTTTGGGATTATTAAAGGGTACTTGAAATAATAACTCTGCGAATAGGCTTAAGCATGTCTGATAAAGTTAATGTATCCATGATTGGAACATTGCCTCCGTTAACTTGGAATAGCTATACTCTTTGGAGTTGAGTAGAGCTTTAGCTCAGTATATAGATCTTGAGTTTTTATCGTTTAAAAAACTTATCCAAAGTTTTTATATCCTGGTAAGGATGTTGAAGGCAAAACTCTTACTAATTCAGATGATAATGAAAATTCAAGATCAAAAGGCACATAACTTATTATAATCCTTTCAGCTGATGTGGATTGTAGGTGATTCGCTATGAAAATATTGATTGATATTGTACATCCAGCTGATGTCCATGTTATCAAGAATTTTATCTGGGAAATGGAAAAAAGAGGGCACGAAATTCTTGTAACTGCAAGACAGAAAGACGTTGCAATCAATCTTCTTGATGCTTACAAGATAAAGTATACAACTATAAGTGAAGCTAAAAAAGGTTTGTTAAATCTTGGTATGGAATTGATTACTAGAGACTTAAAGTTGCTCAATATTGCAAGAAAATTTAATCCGGACATATTAATTGGGCAAACGTATCCTTCTGTTACGCACGTTGCTTGGATCTTGAACAAAAAGAGTGTCATGTTTACTGACACAGAGCATGCAAAGCTTGTTAATCATGCCTCTTTTCCTTTTGCATCTTGTATCTGTACTCCTAAATGTTATACTAAAGATTGGGGCAGGAAGCAGGTTCGATACGACAGTTATCAGGAACTTGCATATCTGCATCCTAATTATTTCACACCCAATCCAGCAGTTCTTGAGGAAATTGGGCTGAATGAAAATGATACTTTTATCGTTATGCGTTTTGTTGCCTGGGCTGCCGGTCATGATGTCGGGCATAGTGGTCTTACTATAGAAGACAAAAGGAATGCTGTTAAAGCTTTTGAAAAGTATGGTCGAGTTCTTATAACTTCTGAAAGTCCGTTACCTCTTGAATTTGAAAAATATCGAATTACTGTCCCTCCTGAAAAAATTCATAATCTGCTATATTATGCAACTCTTCTTTACGGTGAAAGTGCAACAATGGCTTCCGAGTGTGCTGTGCTGGGAACGCATGCAATCTTCTGTGATTATGCAGGTAGAGGATATACTGATGAAGAGGAAGAAAAATACGATATTGTCTATAACTTTAAAGATGAAATGACAATGGGTAAGGAATCTTTAAAAAAAGCGCTTGAATTGCTGAATAGTTCCGATCTAAGGCAAAAGGGAAAGAAGAAAGGCGAAATTTTGTTGCGGGATAAGATTGACGTAACAGCATTTATGGTGAATTTTATAGAAAATCAATTAAGTATTTAATATTGTAAAAACTTTATGAATATTTTAATATTTCCAATTTTGTATTATTTGGTGATTATATGAATATACTAATCATATCTCCTTTTAGAATATACCCTATATATTCTGGTTTTTCAACCAGAGTTTATAATTTGACTAAACAACTCTCTAATTCTAACTCTGTTTTTTTGTTTTATAGCGATTATTATAAAAAATACTCTGCTCAAGACGATTGCGATTTTCTCCCAAATGTAAAAAAGATTTGTTTTAAAGTATCAACTAAGTTTATGCAGCTCTTACACCCCTATTTAATTTTGAGAGGTGTCGATGTAATAAAAGAAGAGAAAATTGATTTAATCATTGCTGAAGGTATCTGGGCAGGACTTCACGCAATGATTTTTCGAGCTCTAACAAAAGTTCCATATTGTCTCACTGAGCACAATGTTGAATATGTAAGATGGAAGCGGATGGGAATGAAGTATCCCGGTCTATTACGGATGTTCGAAAAATATTGCTGCAAATTTTCAAAGAAAGTATTTTGTATGTCTGAGGATGATCGGAAACAAATAAATGAGCTTGGAGTGAATATTAATAAAATTATTACTGTCCCAAATGGAGTAGACATTCTACAGTTTAGGCCTGAACCTTCCAAGAAATACGAAATTGCAAATAAACTTAATATTAGTGTTGAATCGCCGATTATTCTTTTTTCAGGGAGTTTAAATTATACTCCAAATTTACAAGCTATACAGATAATTTATGAAAAACTAATCAATCCTGTTTTAGAAGCAGTTCCTGATGCAAAGTTTATAATAGTTGGTTCCAATCCACCTTTACAGTTTAAACATGAATCAATTATATTCACAGGATATGTTGAAAAAATTGAGGATTACATTAATGCCTCTGATCTCGTAATTGCTCCATTAATCAGTGGTGGTGGAACAAAATTAAAAATTGTAGAAGCAATATCATGTGGAAAGACTGTGATAACAACAAGTGTTGGTGCAGAAGGACTTATTGGTGAAAGTACTAAGGGTTTTTTAAAAATCGCTGATAATTGGAATGATTTCATAATAGAAATTACTAATTCTTTAAAAAGCTCTCAATCCACGGATTTGCCAAGAGGCTTTATAAAAACTTATTCATGGGATTCTATAGGTGACAAGCTCTGTAAGGAAATTACTATTGATTAAAATACTTCCCAAAAGAGGGCGTTTAATGAAAATCGGCATTATTACAGATTTTGTAGATGGTAGCTTGGGTGGCATAGGGATATATACTCATAATTTAATTCAGCAATTAAATGAAATTGATGAGTTTAACCAATATTATTTAATTCATGGAGAATCAAAGGATATTCAAGTCTATAAAACCAATGAAGAAATTTTAATTAAAAAATATTCTTTCTCTAAAGGATCTAGATCTATTTGGAGGTATTTTAGTACACCTTTAAAATTAAAAAGTATGAAACAACTAGATATTGTACACGATACTTATGAGATTGGCCCTCTCTCTTTTAAAATGCCATTTAAAAAAATTATCACTGTTCATGATTTATCTCCCTTTCTTTTTCCAGATACATTCAGCTCGTCAACTGTGCTACTTCATAAAATCCTCTTTTCAAAAACGTTACGGTCTGTTGACAAAATAATTACCGTGTCCGAAAGTTCTAAATATGACTTAGTAACACATTTTAATGTTCCAGAGAATAAAATAAAAGTAATTTTTAATGGAGTAGATAAA
>CAZEIB010000051.1:0-6140 GCA_964511785.1 uncultured Oscillospiraceae bacterium | reverse complement strand
TCCCTTTTATACTGTATGTTGGAACGCTGGAGCCTAGAAAAAACTTACCTAATCTTCTTAAGGCATATTATCAGCTCAAAAAGAGAAACATCGATCATAAATTAGTCATTGCAGGTAAAAAAGGATGGAAATATCAAGAAATATTTGAAACAATAGATAAATTAAATCTAAAAAACGATATTATTTTTACTGGTTACGTTCCAGAAAACGATCTCCCTGCTCTGTACAACGCTGCTGATATATTTGTTTACCCGTCTATATATGAAGGGTTTGGTTTACCCCCTCTAGAAGCGATGGCTTGTGGAACTCCAGTAATTACATCTAATACGTCCTCGTTGCCTGAAGTTGTTGGAAACGCAGGAATTATGGTTGATCCAAATAACATAGATATGTTAGCAACTGCAATGTATGAAGTTTTAACTGATGATTCCTTAATGAAAGAAATGACTAAAAAAGGTTTGGACAGAGCAAAATTATTTGGCTGGAAGGGCTGTGCAGCTGAGACTTTAAAAGTTTATGAAGAATTCAGTTCCAATAATTCATGAGAACATCGCAATAATACTAAATTTATATATACAGTCCTAAATTCCATGAGAATCCGATAATGAAGTTTTGATTTGTAGGTAAGATTGTTATGAAGATACTTGATCCACTTCAAATGAATGATTGGGATATTAAAGAAACTCTTATACTGGTTATTTCAATTCAGTTAGGATTATTGGGTTCAATAGGACTGGATTTTATTGGATTCAATATTCCAATTTTAAGACAATTAATCGGGTTTATTTATCTCACATTTATCCCAGGCATGCTTATCTTAAGAATTCTAAAAATACATAATCTAGGTGATGTTGACACATTCTTATATTCTACTGGTTTGAGCCTTTCGACCTTAATGTTCACGGGCTTTCTCATAAACATGGTCTACCCAACCTTTGGAATTGCTAAACCAATATCTTCTATTTCATTAAGTATTACTATAAGTGTTTTTGTGCTGAGTTTATGTGCTGTATGCTATCTTAGAGATAATAGCTATTGTAATCCAAAATATATTGAAATTAAAGATATACTTTCTCCAGCCTTGTTATCATTACTCTTCATACCTTTTATGGCGATAACTGGTACATATTTGGAAAATGTATACAATAATAATATAATCCTAATGTTAATGATTGCTGCTATTGCCGTTGTTGTTTTATTAATAGAATTTAGTGAATTTATTCCCTCTAAATTCTATCCTTTAGCCATATGGATATTAAGTATATCTTTAATTTGGCATTATAGTTTAATTACAGACTACTCTATTGTACATGATGGGGAATTTTCCACTGCAAAAACAATAATCGAAAATAATATTTGGAATTGGAATATTTTCGGTAATTATAACTCTATATTAAGTGTAACTATTTTATCACCAGTGATACATTTCTTTTGTAACATTAGCCTGACAAGTGTACATAAAATAATATTTCCAATATTTCTTTCATTTATTTCTCTAAGTACATATAGTATTTCCAATAAATATCTGAATGAGAAACTATCTTTTTTGGCAGCATTTATTCTTATTATTAATTCTGAATATTATATGATGCCTACAATAACTAAACAACTAACTGCTATGTTTTTTGTTATGTTAGTTTTCATGTTAATATTCAGGGATAATGTGCATAAGTTGCAATTTTCTATATTATCAATAATATTTTCGCTATCAATAATTGTTTCACATTATGGAACTTCTTATCTTACAATGATATCTTTTATATTTACTGCCCTTTTTCTAAATATTTTGAGAAGCAGGCCTGTAAGAAATCTTGCAAAAATTGTATATTCTCAGTCTTTGAATCAGGAACCTATCAAAAGTGATTCAAATATCACTGGAAATAATGTATCCTTCACATTTGTACTGTTATTTGTAGTATGCACTCTTTCTTGGTATGTATATATTTCTAATTCTTCGGTTTTAAATACTATTTTAAATATTTCGTCCCATGTTGTGTCTTCATTCACAAGTTTCTATGATCCTGACTATTCTAGAGGGGCATATATGCTCTCCAAAGATTATGATGGGTTAAGACTTATACATAAGTATCTCAAATTAGGCATCCCTCTTTTTATAGTCGTTGGATTAGTTTATGAGTTTCTTCACTTTAAAAAATCAAAATTTAATAGTATATATTTTGGGTTCTCAATTTATTACCTGGCTATTCTATTTGCATCTGTGCTAGTTGCCTATTTTTCAGTTATGAGTCCTGGCAGATTATACATTTTGAGTCTGCCTTTATTGGCTCCATTAGGAGTTATAGGTGGCTTGCAGATAAATAGGCAAATAAGTAATATTTTGAGATTAAATAATAATTCAAAAGTATCATTTTTATTTATCTATTTTATATTACTTATGCTCCTTAATACTCATTTCTTGTATATTTTAACTAATGATCATCCTATATCTCCATCACTTAGTCACGAATATATCGATAAATATGGAGACGTTGAAGATAAAGTAAAATTTTACTCAAGTTTAATTATGGAATATGACATATTTTCTTTTAAATGGTTAGATGGATATGGGGTTGATGAGAAAAGTTTGTATTTTACAGGCGGATATTCTCATGTAGGATCAGTTCTTCATAACTTAGGATATTTTCCAATGGAAAACATCAAAAGCTTTAATGAGAGGACAACTGCAATACCTAATAATCAATATATCGTATTAATATACTTAAATGTCAAAGAAAATATAGGACTCACTACTACAACAAAAATGATGATGTCTGATTATTTTGATATGAAAAATGTTTCTCCACTCCTCAATAACACACAAAAAATATATAGTAATGGCGAAAGTGAAGTTTTACTAAGTTAATTTAGTTACTCCTGATCCGTATCCTATAGATATACTGGTTAAACTCATCCCAACTCCATTTATCTTAACTATTATACATTATTATGATTGTTCTTATAGAACTTAAGCACTTAAAATGCAAAGTCAAGCACAATACACATTTAGATCAAATCTTTATGACCCGTAGGACATAAAATCATACTAAGGATCTTAACATATAATTAATGAATGTATTATTAATTTAACTTTTGTGATCTATATGAAAAAAATACTTATATTGGACATTGGAAATGGATTGAACAAGGGTAATCTTGCATTGTTATATTCGGCAATAGATACGATTAAAATATATTCGCCAACTGTCAAATTTTCTTTGATGTACTTTGGAAATGATGGGAGTCATAGCAATCTGGATATAAAAGAGCAACATCTTATAGCCAAAGTAAAGATTCCAACTAATATAGAAAAGGTAAAGGATATACTAGTTTCTTTATTGTATTTATCTAAATGTTATTTTATTTACTTTTTTGGCAAGCTTGGTGTAAGGATACCAATTTCAAGTCGCTCACGGCTGTTCTATTACTATGACAGTGATTTGGTACTTGTGATTGGGGGAGATACTATGAGTCCAGGTGGGAGATACGGATTTAATATCTTAACCCCTTTTACAAATATTTTATATGGTATCTTACTTAATAAACCAGTTGTTCTTTATGGAGAAAGCATAGGCTACTACAATAATAGAATCTTTAGTTCTATTGCAAAGTTTATATTTAATAGAATAAGATTAATTCTTGTTAGAGAGGAAATATCTAAAAAATATCTTGATGAAAATGATATAGACATTCCCGAAATTCATGTTACTGCGGACTCTGCATTCCTTTTAGAGCCATCACCCGAAAAGCAGGTTCTTGAGATTTTATCTTCTGAAGGTGCCCGTTATAGTATTGAAAGACCACTCATAGGCGTCAATACAAGTAAATTGATTAGTAATTATAAAGGAGGAGAAGATCGCAGTGAAGATGAAGAAGAGACATTTAATGTGATGATAAAAATTATAGATAACTTAGTTGAAAATCTTAATGCAAATATCATTATGATACCTCATGTATATTCAGACGGAAATAACACAGATGATAGAGATGCGATGTTTGCTATTTTTGAAAAAGTAAAAAATAAATCAAATGTTTCTACGATTAAAAATGAATATTCTCCACAGGAACTAAAGGGAATAATAGGAAAATGTGATCTGTTTATAGGTGGAAGAATGCATTCAACAATCGCATCGACATCTATGCTGGTTCCAACAGTGGGTATTGCATACAGCCATAAAATGTATGGAATAATTGGTAACATGCTTGGGCAAGAAAAGTATATCGTAGATATTAAAGATTTAAGTTATGAAAAACTAGTTTCAACGGTATATGATGCTTGGAATAACAGATCCGAAATTAAAGAAGAATTGGAGTCGATAATCCCAGTTGTGAAAGAAAGAGCTATGCTAAATGGAAAATACGTTAGTGAATTGCTAAATAAATTAAATTAAAGACTATTTCTTCTTAATCTCTATCTTTTTCTTTTTTCTTAGTATATGACTTTATGCATTTAAAGAACTTTTCTATTATATTTTATTTGAATTTTTTCCAATCTTCCTTATTTTTTCCTTGCTCTCTTTTTCTTTTCAATAATAAATTATTAAAGATTTTCTGAGGATCAGATTTGCTAAATAGAAGTATAATCTGTTTATAATTGTTTCCTTTAGTCTATTATTATATTAAATAATATTATATATTATAATGTAAATTCACTAACTTTTTATATTTGTTTATCTATTTATCTATAGAAGTAAATGTTCTTTAACTCCTAAAAAGAACCCGAATGAAGTCGTATCATTTTTGTTTAACGTATTGCTTCAATTTTTACTGTTGTTGTCTGTCTATCTAAACCTTAATTAACATTTTGTATATTTATATTACATACTTTTATTAATTTTATATTTATCTTTCGTGTAAGATTATCAGTAGAAATCTTAAAATCTGAGGTTACACCCTTACAGGAGTAAGGTACTGCTTGCATATATTGGAAGCATGAGTAGTGGCAGGAAATTTGCCTTCAGCTGTACTAATCGTTGTTAATACTCATTGGAGTCTCCACAATGACTCTTGGAATTATAGCTGATATCCTGTATCCTGAAAACCCAGAGGAAGGTTCAGGATGAGATCTTGTATCGGTGAAGGAATCAGAGTATGAGAGAGATTTAAATGATTAGCATATTTGCTTTGTATTTTCTTTCCTTTCTTGTAGTATGGCAGTTTGGAGGTTACCAACTGTTTATGTTATTTATATCCATTATCTCAAGGTCAAAGCAAAAAAATTATGATTTTCAGCCTTTTGTATCACTAATTATTCCTGCTTATAATGAAGAAAAAGATATTGAAAATAGAATAAACAACCTGTTAGGATTAGATTATCCAAAGGATAAATATGAAATCTTAGTTGTTGAGTCCGGGTCAACTGATAATACGTATCAAATAGTGAACAATATTTTAAAAAATAGAGATGACTATAGTCTTCCCATTATAAAATTGCTTCAAGAAGAAAAAAGAAATGGTAAGGCTTCAGCTATTAACTTTGGACAAAAGAACGCAAATGGAGAAATTATAATAGGCAGCGATGCAAACACGGTATTTGATAAGCTCGTAATCAAAGAAATAGTGCCACATTTTTATGACCCTATGGTAGGTGCAGTTGATGGAAGATATATTGTATCTAATCCAGATAATTCTTTTACTTCATCAGAATCCTTTTATTGGGTGCTAGAATCTATTATGCGCACAGGAGAATCTTGTTTAGATTCTGTGTGTGCGCTTCATGGGAAAATAAACGCATGGAGAAAGAACATAGTTTACGCGGATCCTAATGTTTTAGCAGAAGACCTGGATATGGCGATTCAAGTTAAGAGAAAAGGATATAAAATAGTATATGAGCCAAATGCAATAGCTTACGAGCCTGCTGCAATAACCTATAATGACCAGATAGTTCAAAAAAAGCGTATAATAATAGGAAGAATACAGTGCTTTTTGAAGCATTGGAACTATTTGTTGTTGCCAATTGATCTATACAGATTGCTTATATTTCCATCTCGCAGAACTTTGTCCATATTTTCTCCGTTTGTTTTCATGTTAATCCCAATTTTATATTTATTTATTGGTAATCTTCAAATTGTAATTACTAATATAATCGCTACATTGGTCGTTTTTGCATTTGTTTTTGGATCATTACTTATCAAAATAAATTT
>CAZEIB010000050.1:0-11716 GCA_964511785.1 uncultured Oscillospiraceae bacterium | reverse complement strand
GCTAAAACGCTATGGTACTCAAAGTAAGAAGATTGTTTTATATAATCAAGAATCATACTTGTATCATCTTCAGGGCCATAAACAGGCATTTTTTTGATTTTTCCTTCCTGATAGCGGCCTTGTAAAAAGTATTCCAGTATCAGCAAATCACTGCAGTGGTCATGATGCCAATGGCTGATAAAAACCCCTCTCACTTCCCTGGGGTCTATGTAAGTTGCTAAATTTCCAAAAGTCCCCGCTCCTAAATCAAAAAGCCAAAACTTCTCTTTTTCTTTTAGCAAATATCCGGAGCAAGCCCCTTTAGGCATAGGATAAGGCCCATTTCTTCCAAGAACAGTAAATTCCATAAGCGCCCTCCTTTAAATCAGTTTTAAGGTTTCTTTTTCTTTTCCAAAGGCTTCACCGTTCCGTCAGATTGCTGAATTTTAACCCCTTCCAATACTTGGCGCATGTTCGCTTTAAAGCCGTCAATATATTCTTTTCGAAGAGCCTGATGTTCTTTTTCTTCTTCTTGAGTTAAAGGTTTTTCTTTTTTCTTTCTAGCCAATTCGTTGATGCGATCAATTTTTTTCGGTTCCATATAGTTCCTCCTGTTTATTACCTATCTCTTTTACTTTTTTCGTGGTTTTATCCCACATCCATAGTAAAGTTCCTAACAGCAACACTAATCCCGCTCCCATAATCAAATATTCTTTGATTAAATGAGGGCTTACATCTATTTGAAATTCTTCATAAATTCCAATACCGATGGCGACTAAAACCAGCCCCCAACCTAAAATCCAAGGTCCTTTTTGTTCTTTGTTTTTAAGGCCTCTTCGAGTAAAAACACCACATACAACTACAGGAAAAAACATTGCTAGCACTTGGCTAACACGGATAAACCCCCATAACAAATGACCATCGTCCCTTAGGCTTTCTAAAAGCACTTGGGTAATTCCGAAAATTCCTAAAATAAGCAGAGCAACGTCTCCATCTTTTCCTTTTTTTTGAAAGGCTTTTGAAAAAAACAGGGCTACCGCTAACAAAAACAAAACTAACCCTATCAAAGCTTCAAAACGAAATACAGCTAAATTTAAGCTTCCCCCACCCATACTTTGGGCAAAATCATCAATGGTGACAAAAGGAATAAAAGAAAGTTTTCCCTCCACTTCTTTTCCCCTGCCAATGTTTAAGGTAAACTGTTCTGAAAAACGGGCAATCAGTAAAAATAACCCTATTGGGGCAATAGCCACATCCATCCACTTTCCGGTGGCGGTTTTTTGCTTTTTCCCATAGAGCAAAGCCGTTAAAACAAGCCCTATTATAGCCCCTATCATGCTATAGCCTCCGCGATAAAAATGAAGCATGGCACTTGGGCGGCTAATGGTATTAACATAATAGCCTAAGTTAATTATTACATAAAACAAACGGGCAAAAAACCAGCTTACCGGCAAAGCAATGGCCCCAAATACAAGAACCTTTTCTTGTGTAAAGCCCCTTTTTTTGCCCAACAAATAAACAGCTAACAAATAAACCACTACTGCTATAGCAATACCTAGCCCATATAGATACATTTTTTTTCCAAAAAAGTCTATATACTTGGCATCTATCATATCCATATTCCTGCTCCCTTTTTACTCTTGCGCAGAAGAGAAATAAATAATATCACTTACCGATCTTTCGGCATTTTCAGATTTTGTATTATAGTAATCATTTTGAAAAATCAATGTGGCAGAATTTCCTCCATCCAAATTAAACGCCTGAATACAGCCCAGCTCTTTCATATATTGGGCCAATTGTGCTGCTGTTACCCCTGTGGAGGCATTGCTTCTCCCATCTACTGCTACCACCACATACTCCAGTTCACCTAATTGTCCAATGGCAGCTCTTGGTTCATTACGGTGAATATTAAACAAATATTTTTCAGGCATCTGGGGTATCTGTCCATCTATTACTAACGCAGGGCCAAAGGTAAAAGCATTTACAATAGGGCTTTCTCCACTTAAGGCCTCTTCCATCCCTTGGCTATCTCCTCCTCTTACAATATGAAAATCTCCCTTTTCATCTATCAGCAGATTATCCAAATTTTTTTGAAGTTTTTTACGGTATACTTCTCCTTGGCGAATAATATAGCCACCATTACGCTGATTATAATAATCTCCGTTAATGGCCACAATAGCATTGTTATTTTTAGCCATTACCGAAGGCTTACTGGTTTTTTTGGTGCCAAAGGGGCCTGCTAAAGCCGTTCGTATTTGAGAGCCATGGGCCACTTTAATATGAGCCACATGGTATACAGCCTCTTCTACTTTTTCTGTTTTCATTTTTACACTAATGGTATTATCTGTATAACCATCTTGAGTGTATAACTCCTCCTTGGCAGGAGAGCCCGGGGAAAAGTCTGTAGGTAAAACATTTATCACAGCCTCTTTATCCACTTCCCATACACTTGGGTCCATCGACCCTCCAAAGCCTTCTCCCCACTCTTCTTCAAAATCTTCTTCAGGGGTGTTATCTACATAGTAGCGATCTGCCTCTACCAACAAGGCTCCTGAAGGCACTGTAAAAGGAAGGGCCACTAAACATAACAATAAAACCATTACAGACAACAGTATAGTACTTTTATTTTTTTTCATATAAATCTCCTTTGTTCTATGCCTCTTAGGCAAATACCCATTGTCTTTGTATACGATAACTTAAAAAATACAAAAAGGTATCTACTACTATTTTCCCTAACCATAGAGGAACTTTAAGCCATGTTAAAGCAATAACCCCTCCTGCAGAACATAGGGCAATCCCCAAAGCTAAAGCAATGTATCGCAAAAGCATTTTTCGCCCTTCTTGGCCTTTTTTTTCTTTGAATACCAGGTTTTTATTAACTATAAAATTAAACCCTCCGGAAATAATTCGAGCCAACAGGGTGCCCAGTAACATTAATCCTTCTGCTGAAAGAATAAACATTTTAGGCAGTAACCATATGAATAAATGAAAAAAACCGTAGTCCATCAAAAAACTGGCAATAGAAGAACCTGCAAAATAAATAAAATTACCAAAAAGCACTTTGTATATTCGTATTGCATCCCGAACAGCCCTAAAATGAGACCCTTCGTTTTTCCCTTCATACACAGTTTCAATGGGCACAGAAACCATGGTGATTTTTTCTCTGGTACAGGCAATTAACACGTTCATTTCGTATTCAAATCGCTCTCCCTTTACTTGCTGCATAAAGGGCAAATGTATTGCTGAAAATCCTCTAAGGCCTGTTTGGGTGTCGGATAACTTCACCCCATATAAAGCCCAAAATACTCCGGTGGTAATACGGTTGCCGTAAAAACTTTTCCAGGGTACATGGTCCATAGAAAAATCTCTACTTCCTAATATCAGTCCTTTTTCTTCTTGAGCAATTAGGGTCGCAATATTCCATACATCCTGTACCCGATGCTGCCCATCAGCATCTACAGTTACTACCCCCTTGCAATTTCCCCGCTCTTCTAAAAAACTATAACCCTTTTTTAATGCACAACCTTTTCCTTTGTTCATTTCATGATGAAGAACACTGCAACCTTCCATTTGCTCAATTTGAGAAAAAATGGGTTGATATTTTTCACCCGAACCGTCATCCACCACCAATATATCCTCAAAGCCTTTTTCCTGTAAATCTATAATATAAGGAATCAGTTGATGGTCCGGTTCAAGGGAGGGAATCAATATGGTTATTTTTTCAGCTGTAATCATTTGCTAATCCTCTTCTTCGTTAATAAGTATACTGGGTATCTAAAAAATCTGTAAAAAGCCCTTGCCAATTTTGCCCTGTTACTTTTACTAACAATTGCTCCATCTCTTGCCTTGTTACTAAGGTAAAAGCATATTCATTATAATATGCTTTTAAAAAAATTTGAAGCCCTTCTTCCCCTAAAGCTTCCTCTAACATTAAAAACAGCATCCCGCCCCGTTGAGCAACCACTAAATAATATTCCTTCAAATCATTAAAATAATGAACAGGGCTGCCCGGTGTTACCCCTCTTGGTATCGTTACCCGCATGGCCGTAATCATATTGACATTAATCATGTTTTCTTTTGCATCTTTTCCATATGTTTTACCAATATAACTTAACAAGGCGTACTCACATAATGCTTCATCTTGCCAAGGCTGATAGTAAGGGTCTGTTCCCACTATCATTCCCCACCACTGGTGAGCAATGGCCCGTACCACCCTCCACTCCAGCTCCTGATCTTCTAAGTGATTAGAGCCATCTACTATTATAAGGCCCGGATACACCTTTTCTCCAAAAGGAAAATTCCCTTCACTTACCGTTAACTGTTGGTAGGGATATTTGCCATATTCTTCTTCAAAAAACAGTAACGCTTTTTCTCCATACTTTAAAAGTTTTTCACCAAAAACCTTGTTTTTACTATAGGTTGTCAATAGCACATTTCCTACCTTTTTTTCCTGTTTTATAAACGCTTTACTAATGGTAAAGGCAAAACCTCTTTGAGCCAACGCTTGGTAGGTATAAGTCACCTTTTCCTCTTTAAGGGTTTTGTTTCCGGCGCTGCTTGCCCCAACTTGATATTCTTTAGGCAAAGTAAGAGAGACTTCATAATTCCCATAATTATTATAAACAGGGTTTCCTATAGGAAAATATTCTTCTTTTCGCCAAGCTTCTTCTTCATATACTGCCATAAAAGGAAATACATTTCCCAGTTGATAAACCTCTTTAACATAACCAAAGGAATAAGCCAAAGAAGGAATAATAATTTTATACTTCAAGGCTATTTCAATCTCTTCATTGATTGCCCAAGGATGATCCAAAGAAAGGTTCATTACGGTTTTACCCTGATCTTCAAACGTATAAGATACCCTGCTTCCATTTACCTTAACCTCTTCAAAAGCTAAACCCCCGGGAACAAAGCCCTCATAATAGCTCTCATCAAAAATCTCTTCTATAGCAGCAGGGCTGGTCTCTTGTAAGTAAAAAGCATTGGCATAGGTTCGCAAAATTACTTCATTTAATTTTTTTTGACTTGGATTTTTTACTTTCAAAGTTTGTTCTACAGCCATTTCTTTCTTTTCAGGGTTAAATAAGGCTTGAATGATTGTTCTATCCAGCTCTTTTGCTTTTTCTTCAATTTCCTTGGTAAAAGGGGTTAAAATAGGGTTTTCTTTTACAAAAACTCCTCTTCCTAAGCAAAAAACGCCTACCAAAAATGCTATCATTCCTATTATTACTATAGCTGCTTTGGCTGTTTTTTTCTTTTTCTCTTCCATAGTTCCCTCTGCTTTACTTTACTTTGTTTATACTTTCTTTTTCTATTCTTTTCCTGCTTCCTCCAACAAATACCGTATATAACAACAAAATAGGGGTAGTTGCCATAAAAGGCATGGCGTATCGGGTTTCGCCATTTACAGGTGAAAGTACACAGCCCAATAATAAAAACAAAGGAGGCAGGGTAGCTAAAATCAACTTTCGGTTTTTCTTTTTGATACCTTGACCAATGGCAATCAAAATCAACCAACTATATATTCCCGCCCCTAAAAACATATATACCACAGGCAAGTTCTTCCACATCTGATAATAGTTAATAAAAGCCATTCTCATGGGTTCATCATGAATATAATGCACATCTAATAAATCATTTTTTGCAATATAAGTCATAAAAGAAGATGTGCCCCGATGATTGGGATAAAAGTACCCATAGGCATTGTTTAACGTTGCTTGAATGTAAGCGTCAGGGTGTCTAAAAAACATTTTTCCCCATAACTTTAAGAAAGTTTTCATGTCTTCTGCATTTCCTCTATGAGTGCTTTTAACGGGGTCAGCAATGTGAGGGTCATATTTTTCAATTATTTCATCATAATCTAAAACTTGATTAATGGTTTCTTTCTCCTCTTCAGTCAGTTCATCCCCATACTTAATTGCATAAAGGGCTGTTTGCTGAAAAATAAGGCTATAGTTATCTGTACTGGAAGGAGGTTCCACCTTAAGTGCGGGGAAAAGTAAATAATTCGTGCCAAAAAAAGCAATAACAATAATTCCTAAAATCAAAGTGTTTTTCTTCCATAGGAAGCGGTTTCCCCAGATAAGTAAAAACACTGCCGATAAAACAATTACGTAAAAAGCCGTTTTTCTGGTTAAACTGGCTAAAACCATACTAAATATCAATAGGGTTATTTGCCTCCATGTAGGTTTTTCACTAAATAAATAGGAGGTATACTCTAACATAAACCAAGTAAAAAAACCTGTATGTATCATATCTTTAACCATGGTTTGAATACCGCTTGTCCAAATAGGCAGCAATCCGTAAAAAGCAATTAGTCCAATGCTAATATATAGGGGAAAACCTAAGCGTTTAGCCCGTAAAGCTACTGCAGAAAAAGCCCCTGCACAAACACAAGCCTGAAAAACAATATATAAAAACACACCTAAATTATCATTCGCCAAAAACCTTCCAATGGAAAAAAACGCTCCCATAAAGCCTGTAACCAGTACCGGATTATTGGCGCTTACAGCTCTATAGCCAAGGATCTCTGTTAATTGGTCAAAACTGTCATAGGGCAAACTTCCTGGATAAAAAGCCCAAATATGAGGTGCCCAACATAATAGCAGTAGGATAAAGCAAATAATAAAAAAACTTTTATCCTTTTTGCTTTCAATCGCCTTATTTTGAAGTAAAGTTCCTTCCTTGTTTATCCAACCATATAGTCCCTTAAGCAACATATAAAACAACGGGCATATGCCCGAAAAAATCAATAAAGCCTGTATTACATAAAAACGTCCGGCAAAAAGAAACTCTCCGCTATTATAGTCTTGATAACTCATCCCAACTAAATAAATCAAAGAAAATACAATAGCTAAGCTTAAGCTAGTTCCATCTAATTTTTCTTTTCTTTTGTTAAAAAAAAGAAAATAACTTCTCCATAAAAATCCGAAGGCAATGGTAAAAATAAAATTTCTTCCTGCTACTCCATAACGTAACATGGCCATAGCTCGAAATAAAAAAGAGGTGCTTCCCTGCGCATTTTCAGTAACAATTTCAGGATTGTGTACCTTTGCTAACACTGCAAAAGCAAAAACACTTAAAAAAGCAACCAGTAAGCTAATTACTCCTACAAATACTTTATTCTTCATTAACTTGTTTTTTTTAACAAGTTTTTTATTCTTCTCCATCATTTTTCTCCTAAAGCATGTAATTATTTATCATCAAATTCTCACTCTTTCAGTCTATCAGTTCCCTTTGTTCATGTAAAGTTTACAGGCTATGGTTTACATAACAAAAAACCATCTTTATTCCAGCAATAAACTTTTTTCTCCTTGATAAAAAATTTTTAATTCATGTAAGGCTCTTGTACAAGCCACATAAAGCAATTTTCCATAAAAAGCCTCCTTAGGATAAAAATCTTTCCCCCCATTAGGAATTATCACTCCATCAAACTCCAACCCTTTTGCTATGGCTAAAGAAACAATGCAACACCCACCTAAATACTTCGTTAAATCCTCATCTAAAAAAGTCACTTCCCTATACCCCTTTAGTTGTTTGAACCACTCTTTCCCTTCTTTATAGGTTTGCACCACCAAAGCGATATTTTGATATCCCTTTTTTTGCCATGTTTTTATGGTTTCAACAATGTTCACCCTAGCTTCTTCTTTACTGTTCACTGTCAGTATTTGAGGTTTTTCGCCATGGCGTAATACTGAATGAATTTGGTTATTTTTCAGCAACTGGCTATTCTTCAGTACTTTTATAGCAACCTCCATAATCTCTATGGTACTTCTATAGCTGGTACCTAAATAGCAAAGTTCCCCTTCATTCTTAAAATTTTCTTGATTTAATGTTTCCCAGCTACTTATTCCTCTTCTTCCATGAATCCCCTGTAGAATATCCCCTACCAAGGTAAAAGAATCATTTTTTACATACTCCTTTAGCAGGTGAATCATAAAGGGAGAAAAATCTTGGGCTTCATCAATCACACTGTGACGAATATCTTTTTTAGGGAAAGGAATAATTCTCCTGCCTATTTCCACAATCGGGGGTAAATCCTCTACTGTGCAGTGGGTTTTTGTTAGGGTTTTTAAAGTTTCTTTTGCAGTTTTGCCATAGGCTTCTTTTTCTAATAAACTAGTCATAAACCTTTGATAAATTTCTATTAAGTTAAAGGTAGGCCACAAGGTTTTAAAGGCTTTTAACTGTTTTTCCTTTTCCATTTTTACTTCTTTAACCCTTTGTTCTCGGCTTTTCAGTAGTTTTTGTACCTTCTCCTGTCTTTCTTCATCACAAGAAATAAGCATAATTTTCTTCATTTTTTCTTCAGTTTGCTTGTAAAGCCAATGATTTAATTTCTTTGCAACCTCTTCTAACTTTCTTTTGTACATCTTTTGAAATTCTTTAATTTTTTGAGTCCATGTAAAATACTTTAATTGTACATCAAATATTTCTTTCATTTCTCCCGTTGAAAACAAGAGTTGTTTTCCAAAGTACAAATTCTCTTTTGGCAACAAAGTTTTTTCCCATTCTGTTAAAAAGGACTTCAACTGGTCTAAAAAATCCAAACTGCCTTTTTGTGCTATTATCTTCTCTTTTTCTTGATAGGATTTTTCTCCCAGAAGGATTCTTTCTTCAATCCCCTCTTGTTTCTTTACCTTTGGCATTTTTTCCTTTAACCAACTTTTACATAAATTTTCAAATGTGGTTTGATAAACTTCTTCTACCCCTAAATCCGGTAGCACTTGAGAAATATAATCTAAAAACAAAGGGTTAGGGGCAATAATCATCATCTGGTTAGGGGTCATTTCTCTTTGATAAGCGTATAAAAGCCATGCAATGCGATGTAAGGCAATGGTAGTTTTACCGCTTCCCGCCACCCCTTGTACCATTAAAGGCAAAAAAGGACTGTGGCGAATCACAATATTTTGTTCCGCCTGTATGGTGGTTACCACATCCTTTAATTTGTTTGAAGTGGTTTTTGACAAAATTTCTTCTAGGTACTTTTCCTGTCCCACAAGCCCTGTGTCTGACATTTTTTCAAGCTTTCTTCCCTCTACAGAAAAAAGCCTTTTTAAGGTAAGCTCTCCTTCTACTTTCCCGTCAGGGGCTTTATAACTTACAGGACCAATTTGGCCGGAATAATATAAGTTGGCTGCAGGGCTTCGCCAGTCTACCACCACAATATCCAATTTTTCACTGTCCATTACCCCCCAGCGGCCAATATAATATACCTTCTTCCCTTTTCCTTTTTCTATAAAATCTAAACGGGCAAAATAGGCCTTCTCTTGGGCCATGGTCAACTGATGCATGGTGGTAATTTTTCTTTTCAATAAATCCATTGCCACCTGTTCACTTACAGCCAAATCTTTAGGTACTGTAATTCGCTTTTTCTCCCTTGCTCCAACTCCCGTTTCTTTTTCAATAAGAATAATTTCTTTTTGAATAAGGTTTACGGTCTTTCCCAGTTTTTCCTCTTCCTTCTTCCAATCCGAATGCTGATAGGTCATTATCTCACCTCCAAAAGTAAAAGTGCAGCTACCTACAAATGTAGATAGCTGCACCACTTATATAAGCTGCATCACTTTATTTTCCAACTACGGCCTTAATTCTGCGTACTCCCGCAGAGGAAGATTCTTCTTTTTTAATTTTAAAGCTTTCCAGTTCTCCTGTATGTTCTACATGGGGTCCACCACAAATTTCTTTGCTAAAATCCCCCATGGTATATACATTTACTTTTTCTCCGTACTTGCTTTCAAATAGCCCAATTGCCCCCTGTTCTTTGGCAGTGTCTACATCCATTTCTTCAATGGTTACACCATAGTCGGCTTGAATGGCTTCATTCACCAAATCTTCCACTTCTTTCACTTCTTCCTTGGTCATCTTTCTCCCAAAGGAAAAGTCAAAACGCAGCCTCTCTGCTGTAATGTTAGAACCTCTTTGATGCACATCATCGCCAAGTACTTTACGCAAAGCCGCATGAAGTAAGTGGGTTGCGGTGTGAAGCTTGGTGGTTTCTTCTCCACCATCGGCCAAGCCTCCTTTAAAGCGCTGTTCTGCCCCTGCTTGAGAAAGAGCTTGATGCTTTTTAAAGGCTTCTTCAAAGCCTTGTGTATCTACTGTTAAGCCTTTTTCTTGAGCTAATTCTACGGTCATTTCAATGGGAAAACCAAAGGTATCATAAAGCTTAAAGGCGGTTTTCCCGTCAATTTTTCCCTCTTGGTTTCGGGCTGCCACTTTTTCAAATTCCCTGTTCCCCTGTTTTAAAGTACGAGCAAAGCGCACTTCTTCCATTTGTAATTGATCCAGTACAAACTTTTCATTTTCCTTCAGTTCAGGGTAGGGACCTTGGTATTGGTTAATAATAACTTGCGCCACTTGAGAGGTGAACCCTTCCTCCATGTCCATTTGAATGCCGTATCTTACAGCCCTTCTAATCAGCCTTCTTAAAACATAGCCTTGGTCCACATTAGAAGGCGCTACCCCTCTTGGATCCCCCATAATAAAGGTGGCGGTACGAATATGGTCACCAATAATTCTAAAAGCTTTTTTTGTCTCTTCGCTCTCTTCATAGGCTTTACCGGAAAGCTCGCTGATTTTACCTAAAATATCAGCAAACAATTCTGTTTCATATACCGATTGAGCCCCTGTTAATACACACAGGGTTCTTTCAAGCCCCATTCCCGTATCTACATTTTTATGAGTTAGAGGAACATAGGCCCCATCTTCCTGTTTGTTATATTCCATAAAAACGTCATTCCAAATTTCTAAATAACGTCCACAATCACATGCAGGGCTACAATCAGGCCCACAAGCAGGTTGGTCGGTAATTACAAACATTTCCGTATCCGGTCCGCAAGGTCCGGTTAAACCAGCCGGCCCCCACCAGTTATTTTCTTTCGGTAAAAAGAAAATATGCTCTTTAATGGCTCCATTTTCAATCCACAATTGATAAGACTCTTCATCCCTTGGGGCATTTTCATCCCCTTCAAATACAGAAAAAGCCAAATGTTCTTTATCAAGGCCTAAATAGTTTGGGCTGGTCAAAAACTCCCAACTCCAACCAATGGCTTCTTTTTTAAAGTAATCTCCTAAACTCCAGTTTCCTAGCATTTCAAAAAAAGTCAGGTGAGAATTATCCCCTACTTCATCAATATCTCCTGTACGGATACATTTTTGCACATTGGTTAAACGCTTTCCGCTTGGGTGAGTCCTACCCATTAAATAAGGCACTAAAGGATGCATTCCCGCTGTGGTAAACAGCACTGTCGGGTCATTTTCCGGTATTACAGAAGCGCTATGAATAACGCTATGTCCTTTATTTTCAAAAAATTCCAAATACATTTGTCTTAATTTTTCGGCTGTCATTTTTCCCACAATCGTCTCTCCTTAACTCTTCCTTCTCACGTTTTACATACCTTATGATTATAGGGCTTTCCCCCCTTTTCTGTCAAGGTAACCGCCCTTTTTCTAAAGGTACTTTCTTATAGTTAGCAAAAATAAAAAGACATATTTTAC
Organism: uncultured Oscillospiraceae bacterium; assembly: GCA_964511785.1. Lineage (GTDB taxonomy): Bacteria > Bacillota > Clostridia > Christensenellales > Aristaeellaceae > CAYFQH01. The sequence continues at coordinate 238 of CAZEIB010000050.1, read as the reverse complement.
TATGTCTCAGACTGTCAAAGCCCCCCTTAAAAGCGTGGGATGAATGAAGGCGGCAAGACGCCTTCATTTTAAATCTAAGCCTAGCGACATGTGCGGTAGACTTCGTGGATTTTCCTAAGAAAATCCTACACTACAGATTTATCTGCCCATGAGTCTAAAAGACGAATAAGATAAATCTGCAACCTCAAATAAATGAAATTTCATTTATTTGAAGGGTGTCGACTTTATCGACACCCTC
>CAZEIB010000049.1:0-11718 GCA_964511785.1 uncultured Oscillospiraceae bacterium | reverse complement strand
AAGTCCTATATTGATCAATCAAAATGTATCCAGTGTGGTCAATGTAAACGGGCTTGCCCTTATGATGCCATAGCTCATAGAACCCGCCCTTGCGCAGATGCTTGCGGGGTAGATGCCATTGAAAGTGATTCTTTAGGTCGGGCCCGTATTCATCCTGAAAAATGCGTCTCTTGCGGCATGTGTATGGTCAACTGTCCCTTTGGTGCCATTGCAGATAAATCCCAAGTATTTCAATTAACCAGGGCTCTTCTTGAAAAAGGTCAAGTTATTGCAGAAATTGCCCCTGCAGTTGTTGGTCAATTTGGTACAGCCAATGTTTCTCAAATTAAAAAGGCTTTAATGGCTTTAGGCTTTCATGATGTCTATGAAGTGGCGCTAGGAGCGGATATGGGCGCTGTGGTGGAAGCCCATCATTATGTAGAAAAAGTAGTAGAGGGAGATTTGCCCTTTATGCTTACTTCTTGCTGTCCTTCTTGGTCTATGCTTGCCAAAATTTATTTTCCTGAAATTGTAAATGAAATTTCAAATGCTCTAACCCCTATGGTGGCTACTGCCCGCACCATCAAGAAAAAGCATCCCGATGCTTTGGTTACTTTTATAGGACCTTGCGCTTCTAAAAAATTGGAAGCCTCCCGTAGTTCTGTTAGAAGTGATGTAGACTTTGTAATAACCTTTGAAGAACTGGCTGCTATGTTTGAAGTTTTTAACATTAATCCTGAGCATTTTGAACAAGGCCCTCCTCTTCACGATGCTACAGGTGCCGGTAGAGGATACGGTGCCGCCGGTGGCGTTTCAGGGGCTATTGAAGAATGTATCAAAACCTATTACCCTAATGTACCAGTGAAAATTGAAAAGGCCGACGGACTTCACGAATGTAAAAAAACCTTAATGTTAGCCAAACATGGAAAATTGAATGGCTATTTAATTGAAGGAATGGGCTGTCCCGGTGGCTGTATTGCAGGAGCCGGCACTATTGTTCCTGTTCAAAGGTCTAAAATGGCCCTTAAAAAGTTGGTAGACAATTCTATTAAAATTCCTCCAAAAGAATTAGGAGAAGTTGTATTGGATTAAATTCTTTTAAACTAAAAGCAGAAATTTTTTTCTGCTTTTTTTATTCTTTTACATATGAGTGTTGACACATATGTGTTTCAGTTGTATAATGCTTATCATACATGAGCGGTTGTTCATATGTTTTTTTGTCAAGTTTTTCGTTTGCTTATTACAAGGAGGTTTTTTGATGAAGCGTTCTTATAAATTAGAAGGGCTGGACTGTGCCGGTTGTGCCCTTAACATTGGTGAAGCTGCGGGTAAAATCCCCAGTGTATCCAATGCCCATGTGGATTTCACCTCTCAAAGACTGGATATTACCAGCCAGGAGGCTTTAGATGATAAAACCATTGAGGAAATCGTTCATCAGTTTGAACCGGATATTGTAGTTACCCCCTGGAAATATCAAACAGCTTCAGAAGTGGAAAAAGAGGTAAAGGAAGCCAAAGTGGCCTTCCGAAAAGAATGGATCACCATTGCCATAGCCTTAGCACTTATGGTTCTTGGTGTTGTTTTTAAAAAATCTTCTCCTCTTTTTTCCACCTTACTTTTAGTGGTTGCTTATGGGGTTTCCGGTTTTGATATAGGAAAAACTGCTGTACAGCGCATTTTCCAAAAAAAGCCTTTAGATGAAACCCTGCTGATGACCATTGCCACCCTTGGTGCTTGGGTGCTAGGCGAAGGAGTAGAAGCAGTAGCCGTTATGGTTTTTTACCGTATTGGTGAAACTTTGCAAAATATGGCTGTCCATCGAGGCAGGGCAGATATACGAACTTTATCTTCCTTAATTTCTGAAAAGGCCCACCTTATTAAAGAGGGTAGCATTCAAAACATTGATACCAAATCCATTCAAATAAACGATATTTTAGAGATTCGTACGGGAGAGCGAATTCCCGTTGACGGAACTGTTGTATTTGGAGAAGCCCTTTTAAATACCGCTGCTTTAACAGGAGAGCCCCTTCCGCAAAACTTCTCAATAGGAGAAGAAGTTTTATCCGGCAGTTTAAACAGCGGTCCTTTGTTTCATTTAAAAGCCAGCCAAATACTTGAAGAAAGCACCGTAGCCCGAATTCTTAAAATGACTCAGGAAGAGCAGGCCCGTAAAGCCGCACCCGAACGTTTTCTATCAAAATTTGCTTATTACTACACCCCAAGTGTAGTGGCCCTTGCTTTTTTAGTCTTTCTTCTCCCTCCTTTACTTGGCTTAGGGTCTTTTAGTATGTGGGCTTATAAGGCCTTGTTACTACTGGTCATCAGCTGCCCTTGTGCTTTAGTATTATCTGTTCCTTTAAGTTATGTTGCAGGTATGGGCAAAAGTGCCAAAGAAGGTTTTTTGGTAAAAGGAGGTACTGTACTTGAAGAGCTTGCTACTGTAGATACCATTGCCTTTGATAAAACCGGTACTTTAACCAAAGGGGCCTTTAAGGTTAAAAACTTTGTCCCCTATCAAGATACTTCCCTTGAAGAACTGCTTTTCGCCACTTTTTTAGCCGAAAGTAAATCTACCCATCCCCTGGCCAAAAGTATTATGAGTAGCCCTCAAGGAGAAAAATGGTTAAAAGAAAAAGGCCATAACCTCACCTTCGATCACTATGAAGAAATTCCAGGAAAAGGGGTTTCTTTAACTTTTGAAGAAAAAGACATTTTATGCGGTAATCGTTCTTTAATGGAGCTTCATCATATTCAGGTCCCTTCCAATGCTCAAAAGGCCCAAATTCATACCAGCATTAATAGAAAATATGTGGGCAGTACTTATTTAACCGATACCCTTCGGGAAAAAACCCAGGAAGTGTTAGAAACTTTACATAACCAAGGAATTAAAGAATTTCATGTATTAACCGGCGACAGTGCCCAAGGTAGCGAAATTCTTTCTTCCCTTCCCTACATCACCCAAGTTCACTCAAGCCTTCTTCCTGAAGATAAAGCTAACATTATTACAAACCTTCAAAATAAAGGTCATCAAGTTGCCTTTATTGGAGATGGCATAAACGACGCACCGGTATTGGCGGCTGCCCAAGTAGGCATTGCCATTGGAGGGGTGGATAGTCAAGCCGCTGCTGAAAGTGCTGATGCCCTTTTGGCCAAAGGCAACTTAACTGCCCTACCCAAAGGAAGAACCATTGCAAAGCGTACAGCTAGGATTGTACGAATTAACGTTACTTTGGCTTTAGTTGTAAAATTAGCGGCTATGGTATTAGGTATTTTGGGCTATGCCAATATGCTGATTGCTTTGTTTGCCGATGTAGGGGTATCTTTATTATGTGTGCTATTAGCCGGCTCTATCCGCCTTAGAAAAGTTTAAACATTATCAATTCCTTCCTAATATCCAGATAATAGGAAGGAATTTTTTTATCCACTCACCATAAGCTGGTTTTAATTCAGGTAATCTTTAATCTTTTACAATTTGCCATTAAATACGAAAAATGGAATATTTCTATCCTACTCTTCGTTCTATAGCTATAAGAGAAGAGTCGTGGTAAAATGATTTTTCCCTTAATATCCCTTTAGGAGTTATTGATACGATGAAAAAACCTTTTTCTCTTTTCCTGGTGCTATTAATTTTATGTTCCTATTCTTATGGATTATCAGAAGAAAGGGCCATTCTTATTGATGAAATAACCTTTTCTTCCTTTGAAGAAGTTCTTCCTCCCCTAGATGAGGAGGGCTACCTTAAACAAACAGCTGGCCCGGAGTTTGTTTATGCCAACCCCGACATGGGGCGTTGGCTGTATTTATCCCCCACTTTACAAGTGGAGATTGTTCGCTATCAGGGTATTTATGAAAAAAAACCTGTCGTATGGTACGAATCGGATATTAAAAGCCGTGGTGAATATTTTCAAGTATTTTCTCCCGATCCTGAAAAACCTGCAAAACATCAGTTTCGTCCGGAACTCATTGCCCAAAAGCAAAAAGTGGTTTATGCTCAAAATGGAGATTTTTTCACCTACCGCACTAATCGAGACCAGCGCCCGGGACTTATTATACGTAAAGGCCGTATTCTTCACCATAGAACCAACCGAAAAATGGCCTTAGGCCTTCCTCCACTGGATGAAATGGCTTTTTACCCTAATGGAGAGATAGAGGTAAACTACCCCAAAGACCTTGAAGGCGAAGATTATGTAAACAAAGACGTGATAGATGTAGTTTCTTTTGGCCCTATTTTAATTAAAGACGGTATTATTGATTCCCGTTTAGAAAAAAGCTATACTGCCAGAGAGCCTCGTAGTGCCCTTGGAATGATTGCCCCCGGCCATTATATGGGCTTTTATATGGAATCTCGAAATAGTCGAAGTAATGGCTGCGATTTAGCCTTTGTTGCCCATCGTATGAAAGAAAAAGGTTGCACTTTAGCCATGAATTTAGATGGAGGGCAAACAGCTGCCATGGTATTTATGGGCAAAACCGTTATGGAGGGTGGAGATTACAACGGCTATACCCACACCCGAAAGCAGCAAGATATTATCGGCATTGGCCAATCAAATCAAGTTAAGGAGGAGTAGCGTGAAAAGTAAAAAAATCTTTTTCCCTTTTTTTATTTTTTTATTTATTTTTTTATCCTTTCTTGCTGTGCAAAGCACTCAAGGGGAAACCATTGAAGTAGAAAAAGGCACCTTTACCGCACCCCATAACCAAGATCAATTAAAACATCTTTTTGATGATAATTACAAAACCTTTTGGGAAAGCAAAAAAAACGCCCCTTATTTAGAAATTTCTTCTCCCAAACCCTTGGGCGGCCTCTATCTATGTTTCGCCCATCCTCCCGCCCCTTGGGAAGCCCAAAAACTTGTAAATGATGAATGGCTGCCTTTTTATCAGGGGGGAAAAGAAGGGTTTTTGCACGAGTACTTCCCAATAGATGGAGAAGAGAATATTCGTATTGAAATAAAAGAAAAAGCTGAAAAGCTCCAACTGGCAGAAGTTTTTTTGCTGGATCAAGGTGAAGTACCCACCTTTGTTCAAAGATGGGCCCCTCCTGTTGAAAAAGCGGATATTCTATTAATTACAGCCCACCCGGATGATGAAGTGTTGTGGTTTGGCGGTTTATTGCCTTACTATGGGGGAGAGTTGAACAAAAAAGTTCAAACCGCTTTAATGACCCCCGGTTCCAGAACCCGTTATCATGAATACTTAAACAGTTTATGGACCTGCGGTATTAAAAACTACCCTGTCGTTGGAAAATTTTCCGATAGCTATTTCAAAAATTTAGAAGAAGCTTATAATCGTTGGGGAAAAAACAAAAGCCGTAACTTCATTGTAAGCCTCTTTAGGCAATTTCAACCGGAGGTAGTGATTACCCACGATGTAAAAGGAGAATATGGCCACGGTGCCCATCGCCTTTGTGCTGCAGGAGTCAATTATGCCATTGAAGCCGCCGCAGATACGGGTAAGCATGAAGCCAGTGCCTTATTATATGGACCATGGCGCGTAAATAAAGTATACTTTCATTTAGGAGATACTATGCCCATTATGTTAAATTGGGACATTCCCCTTGATCACTTTAACGGAAAAACCGGTTATGAAGTAGCTCAAGAGGCTTATCAAATGCATATCACCCAACATAAAACCAAATTTTTTGTTCATGGTCCCCACGATAAATACTCCAGCTATCACTTTAGTTTAATTTACACCAACGTAGGTCCCGATCGGCTTAAGAACGATTTTTTAGAAAACATTCCATAGCCTCATCCATCAACAAATCTCCACTTGTTAAATTGTTAAAAATTTATCTTTTGTTTTCTTAAAGTTTGTGTTATACTATTTTTGTAAATAACAATCATTATTGATAAGGAGTTTTTTATATGAAAAAATACCTCTCCCTTTTTTTATCCCTGCTCTTTGTGTTTTCTGTTGCCTTTGCCGCCACCGCTCAAGAAAATTCTTCCCCCATTCATATTGGGGCTTTGAAAGGACCTACTGCTATGGGGCTCATTCAATTAATTGAACCTACACAAGAAAATGCCGAAAAATACCAATTCTCTCTAATGGGTGCAGTAGATGAAATTACCCCTCTTTTATTAAAAGGAGATTTAGATTTATCTGCCGTACCTGCAAACTTGGCAAGTGTGTTATATAACAATAGCAAAGGCCAAATACAAGTGCTTGCCATTAATACTTTAGGGGTATTATATTTAGTTGAAGCAGGAGAAAGTGTACACGCCATAGAAGACTTAAAAGGAAAAACATTGTTTGCCAGCGGCAAGGGGGCTACCCCGGAGTATGCTTTAAACCATGTTTTAAAGGCCCATGGCCTTGATCCTGAAAAAGACTTAGCCATTGAATGGAAAGCTGAACATGCCGAATGTGTGGCCGCCTTAACCACTACAGAAAACGCCATTGCTTTACTTCCACAGCCCTTTGTAACCACAGCTCAACTTAAAAATGAAACCATTCGTATAGCCCTTGATTTAAATAAGCTATGGGAAGAAAGTGAAGAAAACAAAGACACTAAAAGTGCTTTAATTACCGGAGTAATTGTAGGACGTAAAACCTTTATTGAAGAAAATCCTGAAAAGCTAGTCGCTTTTTTAACAGACTATGAAAACTCCGTTACCTTTGTAAATGAAAACCTACAAGAAGCTGCAAAACTGATTGGAGAAGCCGAAATTATCCCCACAGCTGTAGCAGAAAAAGCTCTTCCCTATTGCAACATTGTCTATATCCAAGGAGAAGAAATGGCAAAAAAGCTGGGAGGATACCTAAAGGTGCTTTTTGAACAAAATCCCAAAGCTGTAGGAGGGCAGTTGCCTGATGAAGCCTTCTATTTTATCCCGTAAAAAAGAAAAAACCTATACCCTTGTAGCTGTTGTTTTTTGGCTGCTCTTTTGGCAATTTGCCAGTATGTTATTAAAACAGGAGATACTTTTGGTATCTCCTGTTTCAGTTGTTCAAAAACTTTTTGTTCTTTTACCTACCAAAGATTTTTGGCAAAGTATCGGCTTTACTATGGGCCATATCAGCCTTGGCTTTTTATTAGGCCTTTTATTCGGTAGCCTTTTTGCTATTGTAAGCGCTTTTTTTCAAGGGATACGTATACTTTTATCTCCTTTAATGACCACGGTAAAAACAGTACCTGTGGCTTCTTTTGTTATACTGGCATTGTTTTTTCTTCCCTCTAAACATCTTTCTATTTTCATCTCTTTTTTAATGGTCTTTCCCATTTTTTACAGTAATCTTCTTACCGGTATTTTGTCCACAGATGAAAAGTTACTTGAAATGGCTAAAGTTTTTCGTCTTTCTCCTTTACAAAAATTTCGCTATATTTACCTATCTCAAGTTCTTCCTTTTTTTCGTACTGCCGCATCTTTAGCCTTGGGCTTATGTTGGAAATCCGGCATTGCTGCCGAAGTTATCGGTATTCCTTCAGGTTCTATTGGGGAAAAGCTTTATGAAGCAAAAATTTACTTGGCCACTGCCGATTTATTTGCCTGGACCCTTGTAATTGTTCTTATAAGCTTAGCCTTTGAAAAAATCTTTTTAACCCTTATGGATAAAATTGTTTGGCGGATGGAAGGGAGGGAGAAAGTTGGATATATTCATCAAAAGCCTTGATAAAGCCTATCAAGAAAAAATCATTTTTCAAAACTTTTCCCATACCTTCCTTCAAAACACGGTTACTGCCATTATGGGGCCAAGCGGTTGTGGTAAAACTACTTTACTTTCTATTTTAATGGGCCTTACTCCTTATGAAAAAGGAGAAATTTTAGGTTTAGAAAACCGTAAAATCGCTGCCGTTTTTCAGGAAGATCGTTTATGTGAAAACTTAACATCCCCTTACAACATGAAGTTGGTATTGCCTAAAGGCAGTAAAAAAGAAGATTTAACCCGCCCTTTAATGGAGGCAGGCTTAACAAAGAAGGATTTTGCCCAACCTGTAAAAGAGTTAAGCGGGGGCATGAAACGGCGAGTAGCTATTATGAGGGCCCTATGTGCCCAAAGTGATTTACTTATTATGGATGAGCCTTTTCAAGGATTAGATGATTCTACCAAAGAACAGATGATTCTTCTTGTTAAAAAATATACCCGCCATCAACAGGTAATTTGGGTAACCCACAGTTTAGCAGAAGCCAAAGCTTTACATAGCCAAATTTTATACTTATAAAACAAAAAGCCTTTCTTATAAGGCTTATCGACTTATCTTGTTTACCCAAAGAAAATAAGTAACCTAAAAACCCCTAAAGTCTACATATTACTTTAGGGGCTTTTTATGATATTTATTGAGGTTTATAAAGGGTCACTTCAAAAGATTTTTTTAATGTTTTACGCCCTTCTTCTAAAGAGGAAAATACCCCCTCCGCCAACATCTGACAAAGCCCATTGCCTATAGCAGATGCTTCCGAAGGGCCGACAATCACCTCTCGTTTACAGGTGTTGGCAATTAATTGATTCAGTAGCTTATCGCGACTGCCTCCACCTACCACATAAATGGTGTCATAAGTTTTTCCGGCAATGCTTTCCAGTTCCATAAGGGCTTTTTGGTAATTTTGCGCCAAGGAGTGGTATACAACTGCCAAAATCTGTCCTAAGTTTTCAGGTACTTGTTGGCTGGTTTTTATACAATATTCTTTTACTGCTTTTGCTACACTTTCGGGAGAAAAAAACATTTTTTCATTTACATCAATCCTGGATGGAAATTCTATTTCTTCTTGGGCAAGTTTTGCCATATCTCCATAGGTTCTTCCTTCCCCATCTTGTATTCGAAGGTTTTGAAGCATCCAAAGGCCCATCATGTTTTTCTGCAAACGATAGGTTTTCTGGTATCCTCCTTCATTTCCAACATTATCAGCAAAGCTTTCTGCTGTAATTGTAGGGTTCTTCTCTTCAACTCCCATTAAACTCCATGTTCCGTTAGATAGATAAAGCTTTTTTTCTTCTAGGGGAATTCCCATCACAGCACTGGCTGTATCATGGGTAGCCACCAATACTACTTTACTTTGAAAACCAACTTCCTGAACCACTTCCGGCAATAACTCTCCAAGTTCCTTACCGGGAAAAGTAATTTCCTGAAAAAGCCCTTGAGGCAGTCCTAACTTATCTAAAATTTCTTTTGACCAGGTTCGCTTACGGGCATCTAACAACCCTGTGGTGCTGGCAATAGTATATTCATTTACCATAGTCCCTGTTAAACGATAAAGGACATATTCCGGTAACATCAAAAAATGTTGGGCTGCATTGATAACATTGGGTCTAAGGATTTGATCTGCTACTAATTGATATATGGTGTTAAAAGATTGTATTTGAATACCGGTTATTTCATAAAGTTCTTGGGGAGAAATTTTTCGATGAACTTCTTCCATGCTTTGCATCGTCCGTAAATCTCTGTAAGCATAAACTTCTCCAAGCATATCTCCTCTTCTATTTACCAGCACATAATCTACCGCCCAAGTATCAATACCAATAGATACAGGGGTTATTCCTTGCTTTGCAACTTCGACCAAACCCTCTATAATATTGGCAATTAATAACTCAACGTCCCAAAAGAAACTTCCTTCTTCTTCATAAGGTTTGTTTTCAAAAGAATATATTTCTTCTATCTTTACCTTTTCTTCCTCAATCCATAATTTTGAAAGGACACCGGAAGAAAGACCAACATCAATTGCAATATAATATTTTTTATTCATAAACATCCTCTCTCTTATATCAAATAAGTTTTTCTTCATATCCTGTTTCATCTATCTTATTAGCACAAAAATCTCTTTACAAGTGTCAGTATAACATACTCCCCTTATTTACAACAGCATTCCTACCTTCATTTTTACATCTTTACGTTCTTAAACTTCTCTACTTTATCCGCCTGTTTTTTCTATAAAACCTCCTAGGGTAACAAGAGGTTTTAGGGGAACTTTTTCTCTCCGGCATATTTTTCCACTGATAAACTAGAATTGAATCTTAGCCTTTTAAAAATATCTACTATGCAAAAACTCTTCTGCTCTATTCAGGGTAATAAAGGAATCACCTTATTGCTAATCTCAAAAAATCAAACCCAGAGCAAAGCTTTCATTTTTTTATTCCTTTAACACCCCCAAAGCCTATATCTTCTGGAGGTATTTGTTTGTTTTCTTCACTTTTTTCTACCCTTACCTAAAAGATTATGTAAAAGACAAAAAATCAAATAGAGAAATAAAGAAACCCTCTATTTGATAAGCACCCTTATCCATCTTTTCATAAGGATTTTTTAAAGAGGCCATCTGATTCTATCTTTAAAAACTAGGGCTTTTGCCTTATAAATCATGGTGGCAATAAGGGCATTTCACCGCTTCTTTTTCTATTACTTCCCCGCAATAAGGGCAATACGTATATAAATCACTTCGTATTTCTTTCTTTTCTTCCACTGGAGAAGAAGGTTTTTCTCCATCTTCGTTGTTTTTATTTTCTTCTTGGTTTTTATTTTCTTCTTGAATAGAGAAAGGAAAAGGCATTCCATTTTCCCCTCCTGACAAAAAATCTTTTTCCATTTGTCTAGTCCCTTGTTCCATTATCTGGTTAAAAGCATCATATAACAAATCTTTTTGTTCAGGAATATAAAAAATTTTTTTTCGTTTAATAAAGTAAACACTATTGGGAACAAACCAAATAGCTAAAGAAATAGCCAAGCCAACCAGGCCTCTTTGCAAGGCCTGTCCCATGTTTCCTTCTAAATAGCCCTGTAAATATTGCAGTAACCCAACAGATATACAATCTATTAACAATATAATAAAATTCAAATAAAAACCAAGGGGTTTGGTTTTTTTCATTTGCTGATAAGTAAAAAAAGATAGCCCGTAACGGATTACTTCCAGCCCGAAAAAAATAAAAACCAGCCGGCTAGCAGTCGTAGATAAATTTCTTAAGTTTCGAATAACAGAAAGATTAGAAAACAAACTGATCATTCCTGTAATTAACATAATGGGAAATCTGGTGAAAATATAAAAGCTCATCCAGTTTACTGATTTTCCAATGGCCATTCCCTTTAAAGCCAATTGTCTTCGATATGATACAGCCAAAATATTAGTCTCCTTTTCATTTCCTTTTTAAAGTAAGCAATTATCACAATAAATAACACTATCATTGATAGTATAACACTTTTTCTTTAGAATAAATCAGAAAAATGTAAACTTACCGTTAATATCTTTCTCTTTTTGTACTTTTTTTCCAAAGAAAAAGCTGATGTTCTTTTCATGGAAAATCAGCTTGTCCTTATTAGTTTATTATTATTTTAGGTTTGATATAAGAAATTTCTTGGTTTAAATTTTCTCCTTTTTTCAAATGAAAAATTAGTTTACTTGCCAAGCGCCTACCCAGGTTTTCTGTGTCTACCTCTGCTGTGGCAATCATTCCTTCAACACTACGATACTCACTCACCCCGTCATAACCGGTAATGGCCATATTTTTAGGAAAGCTACCCTGTTTTTCTATAAAATAGTTGGAAACAAAGGAAGCCAGTTGGTCATTAGCACAAACAAAGCCTTGAGGCAACTCTTTTAAGTTATCTAAAAAAGCCTGTACCTCCCCTTCTACATCAACAATTCCCAAAGGCTTAATCAAACTTCCCCCTTCAAAAGGTTCTATGTTTCTTTCTTTTAAGGCAGCTAAGAAGCCTTTATATCTTTCGTTATTGGTACAGGCATAAGTAATATCTCCAATAAAAGATAATTTTTCATAGCCTTGATCTAACAGCATTTGGGTAAGTTCTTT
>CAZEIB010000048.1:0-11775 GCA_964511785.1 uncultured Oscillospiraceae bacterium | reverse complement strand
ATCACCTATTCAAGTATTTCTACAAATGGTGCACTTGACTTGACAATTCAGCATAGCTTTCTTACTGTTCTCTTATTGTAAATAATTTAATTCCTCTTTTTTATATTTTCTTTTTGTGATAAGATGGAACCAATCACAAGTTGCTATGGTAACTTTTGGCAGGCTTTTTCTTTTTTTGTATTGTTTTTAACAGGCTACCACATACCCTAAAGGAGCTTTTTTATGAAAACACCACTATTTTTTCAGTTTTGCTTAACAAAAAAAACAGCAGCAGTTTTAGCTTGCTTTTTAGTGGTTTTCTCTTTTCTTTTTCCCTCCTCTGGTTTTGCTGCAGAAGCCCCTTTAACTATTCTTGAAAAAAATCTTTCCCTTTTAACAAGTGAAAACCCCAAATTCCTAACAGAAAAAGAGGCTCTCCATCTGTTAGAGCAACTGGAATCTCATACCGCCTTTACGGTATCTGAGCATTTTAAACAATTTACCAAGGCCCATGCTATTCACAACCAAGATCAATTAGATAAAGGGAAATGGCTCCAGTTTTTAGTAGAACAAACCCAAGGAAATTTTCATCGCTGGTCTTTAGAGGATCAACATCGTTTTGATATGCTAATGGTTGCTTTGGGGATTTTAACAAAACCCGTCCATCTTGATCCAAGGGAGAGCATTTTAACCCAAGAGGAAATACTTAGTATTTCTATGGAAAGTGTTGTAGCCACCTTTGACACCCCTGTAGAGGTAAAAGATTTTGTTTTGTACCAAGGTATTTATACCAGCTTTTATTTTGATGAAAGTGCCCAAATGCCTTTGTGGAAGGTGACTTTCCGTTACCCTTCTCCTAACTTTTATCTTACCGTATCAAGTCAAGGAGAGGTTTTTACCATGGAGATGCAAGACGATATGGAAGCTGTTATACCATCCTTAGCGTATCTTTCCGAGTTAGAAGAAGAAAAAGGACCCTTTCAATTTTGGTCTTTAGAAGATAAGGCTTGGCTTTCGGGAATTTTACCTGCCCTTATAGATAAAGAAGAAAATCAGGGAAATACAGTTTTGCCTACCATTTATGCCATTGCTGGTTCCCGTTTTATTCTTCCCACCAAAGACGTTATCTCCCAAGAAACTGCTTTACAGTTAGCCCAAGAGGCTTCCAGCACTACTTTTCAATTACCAAATCATTGGCTGGAAAACCTACGCTGGGGAAGTTCCTTTTATAATAACAATGGCACTCTTACCTGGCGCATTACTTTCTGGCCAGGTTCCGATAATATTATTAACGACTATTATGGCGGTTTAGTAGAAATAGACGCTCTCACCGGAGAAATTATTTTCGTTGAAAGACATGGAAACACCCTAGAAACCTCTATTCCTTATGAGGCTCGTTTATAAAAAAGCTTGGCTGAAAAAGTGCCGAGCTTTTTATTTTAATCATTTTCTACAAAAGTAGAAAATCTTTTACAATCTATTGACAAAGGATATTCTACAGTTGTAGAATATAGTTAATAAAAGCACTCACATACTTTAATATCCTGTAAAGGAGCATCTATGATGAAAAATCCTCCATCTATTAAAAAACTCCCTGAAGCAGAATTTGAAATTATGAAAACCCTTTGGTCTCTCCCCTCTCCTGCTACTACTAACCAAATATTACTGGCACTGGAAGATGGGAAAAAATGGAAGCCTCAAACCCTTGCTACCTTTTTAGCTCGTTTAGTTGATAGGGGCTTTATTTCCACTACTAAAAAAGGGAAAGAACGTAGCTATACTCCTATTATTAAAAGAGAAGCCTATTTAGCCTTTGAAACCAAAACCTTTGTTAAAGATTATCATAATAGTTCTTTTATACAATTAGCCAATACTTTTTATGGGGACAGGCCTTTAACCAATGATGAAATTGACGACCTCTTAACTTGGGTAAAAGAACGGAGGGAATAATATGACGACTTGGTTTGTTAGTTTATTGATTTCTTCCCTCTCTATGAGTTTAATTGCTTTAGGCTATATGGCTTTAACGCCATCCTTAGCTAAAAAATATAGTCCTAAAAGCCTTTATGCTATTTGGCTTGTGCTTCTTATAGGTTTTTTAGTTCCTTTAAGGCCTGCTTTTAGCCATAGCCTTTTTACCATTGAAAAAGAAAGTTTAAACCAAGTAGTTATCCTTCCTCACAATGAAAAAAATAAATTAGACCAAGTTTCATTATCTCACCTTCCGTTAGAAGAGCCACCAATTCTTTCTCAAGAAGAAAAATTAGAAACCTCCTCTATACAGCCTACTGCTTTTTTTTTTAAAGAGGAAAAGATGCCTGAAAAGGTTTCCCAAGAACAACCTCCTTTATCAGTAGCTCTTCCTCCCTCTACAAATACTTCTCTTTCAGAAGTTCTACCCCACCCTACCGAAATACCCCTTTCTTCTTACCAAAAAGATTCTCCTTCCCCTAAAACCTTTCAACTGTTATCTCTTCTTACCTTTCTTTGGCTTTTAGGGGCCGGGATCTTTCTTTTATGGCACAGCATTTCCCATTTTTCTTTTATTAAAAAAGTCAATCGCTGGAAAGAACCTCTTTTATCAGGGGAAACCTTTCAATTATTTTTGCAGCTGAAAAAGGAAATGGGCATTGCTAAAAACATTTCTTTGTACCATTGCCCGGCTATTACTTCTCCTATGCTTATTGGTTTTGTTAAACCTGCTATTTTACTTCCAGCTCAGGCTTTATCCGCCCCAAGGGGAGAGGTACATTATATTATTAAACACGAACTGGTTCATTTTAAACAAAAAGATTTATGGGTAAAAGCCCTTATGCTATTTACTACCAGCCTCCACTGGTATAATCCCCTTATTTACCTTTTTATAAATCAAATGACTTTTTGGTGTGAACTAAGCTGCGACGCCCAAACAGTAAAAAACACTTCTATTGCCCAGCGCAGCGATTATTGTGAAGCCATTTTGTCTATAGCAAGGTCTCACAACCATCAATACTCCGCCCTTTCCACCCCATTTATAGGAGGGAAGAAAAACATGAAAAAACGAATTTTTTCTATTTTAGATACGAAACCTAAAAAAATCGGGTTCTCTGTACTTTTACTTACTCTTATTCTTACCTTGTCTACAGGTTTCTTCCTTTCCGTAAAAGGAAGTAATAACCAAAAGGAGCCTCTACCCGTTATTACAAAAGGCTTTACTGAAAACCAATTAACAACTTCAGATACCACTTTTATTACAGCACCAACCCTTGCTAAAAGTACTTTTTATGGTTTAACCGATCAAGGAAACCTCTACGCTTGGTCTACTATGGAAGATGACCTCTCGCTTTTCAGCCAAGTATCTGTGCCTGATTATTTTTTACCTACTGATGATAAGGGCATTGCCGTTACCGATCTGTTAACCATGTACCCTGCCCAAAGAGAAGTTTGGGGTTTTAATTCCGCTACAGGAAATGTAGGAAAGATTGATGAAAAGGGTATTCAATGGGAAGAAAACCCTTTAGAAGCCTTTACAAATGGAGATTATATTTATAGGCAAGGCTATCTCACCCCTCACAATTTTTATGCTTTATGTCAAAAAAACAGTACCGAAGAAGAGGTTTATATTCTTGTTCATTCCTCTTACCTTGGGGATTTGGAAAAAACCTACAATGCTCCCGGGGTTATTGGCTTATATCCTTATAAAAATAAGCAACTTTTATTATTACAAGAGGCAGGTCACCTTACTCCTCTTATTTTAGAAGAAGAGCATTCTTCTGACAATGTACAACCTAGCCTTATATTATCGGTTTTTAATATGGATACCGGGGAAATAACTCCCTTTAAAAACAACATTGCCTATTCCTTCCCTGAAAAAAACACCCCTATACCTGCCGATGGTTTTTTTAGTATTGGCAGCGTTGCTTACGATATTCAGCGGGATATTATTTACTACACCCATCATCAAACTCTCTTTGCCAGTATCAAAGAAGAGCCCTTTGCGCCCATAGGTACCATTGACCAAAAAAATTCTCCCTTATTGCTCCCCCGCCTTCCCGGTTGGGTTTTGCCTAAAGGGGCCTTTGCCTACCTATCTCAAAATGATTTTTCTTCACAGATTCCCTTTATATCTACTATCAATCCCCCTACCATGGAGGAAGAAATTCTTCCCTTAAATCCCCAAGCCATGGTATATAACGGTTTTCCCCTTTCTGATGACTACTTCATTTATTTATATGATGAACCCGATGAAACCGCTAAAAAACTTATGAAATACTATAACTCCGCCCCTGTTACCATTTTAGAAACGGTGAACGACACATGGGTAAAAGTACGTGTGGGCGGTATAAAAGAAGGGTACTTGGAAGGCTATGTAATGGAAGAGCTTCTAGCCATTCCTTTAGGCAAAACCCACTATCCTGTACAATCTTCTCAAGATGAGTATTTAACAAAAGTAAGTACCCCTGTTTATACCAAAAAATATACCTCATCCTCAAGCTTTGCCCTTACTCCTCATACCCCCTTTAGCGTTATTGGAAGAGAGGGTTCCTGGTGGCATATACGTGTTGCCCCTGTTCATCAATCTATTCATGGCTTTCGTAGAAACCTCAACACTACTCCTTCTTTAAATGACGACTCTTCAGATTTTTATTCCTACATGTGGCCTACCCCTGAAGCTATTGAAGAAGGTTTAATAACCGGCTTTATTTATAGCGATAATCCCACCAGCATGTTTACTTCTTTTTCTCGGGTTATTGTAAACAGCCCTTCTTTATATGCCCCCTTCACTTTTACTGATTCTTTGGAAAAAGAAGGGGTGCTAGATTTGGTAAATGGCACCGAAGTATTTATTCTTTCTCGCAGCCACTATGTTACTCCACCTTTTAATCAAGAGGTGGAGGAAGTAGAAGTGTGTCTAGTTATGAAAAATGGTTTGTTAAAAGGCACCATGGCACCTACCGACTTACTTTATCGCTATAAACCTTCAGACCTTCCCGCTGCTACTAGCGTGGTTTCTTTAAAGAATGATGCAAAAAAAGACTTTGCTACTCTTTACCATCATTTTACTTTAAGTAAACCTTTGGTTACTACTTTCCCTAACGGCACCAAAGCACAAATAGTAGGAAAAGTGCAAAAACATAATGCTTACCTTGTAGAAGTGGAGGATTCTTATTATTTCTCTTCCTCTGAAAAACTTGGCCTTTCCCTAAGTAATAACCAAAACTTGGATAATGTTTTTGAAAAAGGCTTTACTTTAGAAAACTATCAAGCCCTACGGGGGAATAATCTCACCTCTTTATATTCTTCCTCATTACAGTCCCTTGGAATAGATGAGGTCAATTATATTTTCAATCATTATAAACATCCTTTTCATCCCAGCGAATATTTCACCTCATTTTTGGGAACGCCTCCAAATAACTACTTTGTTCCTTCAGATGAGATATTCAACCTAGTGCATAACTATCAACCTTTAGGTGTAACTCAATTAGAAGAAAGCCAAGAATATTTATATCAGGGGCAAAAAGTTCGCTTTTTACTGGATTCTCTTCACAGTCCAATAGCAGAAGGTTCCCTTGATTGGGCTCAAAACATTTCTCAAAATCCCATTCCCTTGGAAAGCTTATATTATAATCCCTTTGGAGAGGTAGATTTGATAGCCCTTAGAGATTATTCCCAATTAAACGAACAGGGGGTAGGTTTACTTACAGGCTTTACCCTTATGGAAGAACCTTTCAAAAAAAATACCCCTTCCCCTAAAAACACTTCTTCCTCTTCCACCCCTTCATCTACCACAATAGGTGAACAGACCGCTCCCCTTCGAAAGAGTCCTCTCTCCTTTGATGGTCAAGAGTATATTACCACCCGCGCCCTGCCCTTATATACTTCCCCTGAAGAGAATTCTCTTACGGATACCATTCCCCTTCATACCCCTATTCAAGTGTTAGACCATAAAGATAATTTTTGGTATATACGCTACGCCTCTACTGAGCAGCCTTATTTAAATTCCCCAAAAAGCAACTCCCCTAAAACTATAACAGGATTTATTACCTCTTTAGATAAGGACAATTTTCTTCGTCCGGTTTATCGCAAAGTCATTGATTATGGAAGAGGTGAATATCCTTCCCTTACCCCTTCTCTTTTTCCCTCTGCCACCGCTTCCTCTCCCAGTGGTTATCTTCTTCATGGGGTGGAGGTGTTTTCCCTTAGACAAACTGCAGAGTCTTGGAGCTTAGGCATAAATTTAACAGAAATTGTGGTATGTGTAGGTAATACCTCTTTCATGGCTTCTATGGATCAACACTACCTTCGAGATGCCCCTATTCATTCTCCCCCCCTTATTCCCTTATCCTTTTCTCCCTCAAAAAACCCTGTTTTGGAACTGGACCCCTATTCCCTTGGTAGCCAAAGTTCCCTCCTTTCTCACGATAGCCAAGGGGTTGTATTCGGCAAAATCCATTATCCTCAGCCCATGTACATGGTGCAAGTAAATGGGCTTACCGGTTTTATCTCCCCGGAATACCTTGCTTTTCCCGAAGAGCTATTTCTTCCTTCCGACTTTTCCGAAGGCTTATTTTTCCCTCCTGAATATAAAAATACCTCTACCACGGTTCCTATCTATTTTCATGATGAACTGATGAGCCGCTACAATGCTACTTACGGAAAAGATTTGGAAAACAACTTGTATCCTCTTATTAATGTTGAAAAGGAAGATTTTTCTACAGTGGTAAGGATAAGAGGAAATTATGGAAACACCCTTGAATTATGCCATGTGCTTTTCCCAAAAGAATCAACAGATTCTTATCAAAACCTTTATTTAAACTCTATTGTAGAAGATTATAAATATCAAGGAATTTCCTCTCAAGTTCATTCTTATTCTCAATTGGTTTTTGAAGACGAAAAAATCCGTTTTTTCTTTGACAAGCCCTATTCCGTTGCCGCTATTCAAAGCCTTTTATCCAAAGGGCCTTTAAAAGAACCTCTCATTTTACAAAAAGTTTATTTTAACCCCTTTGGCACTGTCAATATTTCTGCCATTCGAGATTATGAGCAAGCTAACGAAAGAGGGATTGGTAAGCTTATAGGGGCATCAAAAGATGAATTTGATCACAATTTTTGGCCTTTAGACGAAAGCAGCACCCCTTCTCTCCACCAACCAAAGGAAGAGGGTCCTATTCCTCAACTCCTTTACCGGCAGGAATCTATTTGGTTCTCCATCATCCCTTCTTCTAATTTATCTCAAAGTCATTTTCTAGGAGCTCAAGGAGAGTTCTTGCCCTCAAATCAATTTTCCCCTTTGGGAAACTTAAGGCGAGTAGCCTATTTACCTAAGGAAACAAAAGGCGCCGATACCTCTACTTATCCTCTTTTAGAAAGGCGAGATTATAACCCCGGTCAATTAAGTGAAGACGAATTAAAAAATCATTTTAGCCAATATGAACCTTTAGGTTTAACCTACGATTTTTCTACTGCTACCTTTACTTACCAAGGGGAGGCTGTTGCCCAGTGGATAGACTTCCTGCGCTCTCCTTTAACACAAGATACTGTTTGGATAGACCAATTGCCCAAAGATGCAGCCATCGCCCTTTATGAAACCTATTATAATCCTACAGGCGCTATTACTTTATATATGATTAGAGATTATACTGACCTTGATGAAAAAGGTATTGGAAAACTTATAGGTTTATCTACTGCACCACCCAATGAAATTGCAATTCCCTTTTTTAACAACTATAACAAATATGGTTTTTTCTATGATTCCACCTTAAATCAAGTATATTTTTCTCTCAATATAAACGAAGAAATGACCAAGCAAACTTATTTAAATTGGCTAAACAATACCTCTCTTCCTGTAGAAGAAAACCTTTTTAATAGCCCGGTTACCCTTGGAAAAAAAGTGGAACTGGTTATTAAAAAATATGCCAAACAAGGCATCTCCCTTACCTATGATGAAGAAAACAACCGTATTTATTTAGATGAAGCCCTTATTTCTCCTCTTATGAATTTATTGCCCATTCCTTAATACACTCTCTACTCCTTTAAAAAAGTCGGCTTAGGCCGTCTTTTTCTTTTTGTATACCTGTAATTTCGAGCAAATGTAAACAAAAAAATACTTCTTGACAAAATCATTACTACAGTTGTAGTATATAGATGAATTCAATTACTACAGTTGTAGTTTTATAGGTAGATAAGGAGCTGGTTTTGATGAATCAAAAAAACATTATCAAAAAACTTCCTGATGGAGAATTTGAAGTAATGAAAGTTCTTTGGGAGCTTTCTCCTCCCGTTACTGCCTCTACGGTAATGGAAAGCTTACCAAAAGAAAACAAGTGGAAATTACAAACCGTAGGTACCTTACTTAACCGTTTGGTTGATAAGCAATTTCTGTCTACAGAAAAAGTAGGTAGAGAACGGTTTTATATCCCCCTTGTTTTAAAAGAAGATTATTTGGCTTTTGAAACCAAAACTTTTGTAAAGCAGTATCATAACCATTCTATTTTGCAATTGGTTAATACCTTCAACCAAGAAGATGCCCTATCCAACGAGGAGTTAACCCAGCTTATTAACTGGGCCAAAGAAAGGAGAGGATAAAATGAAAGCTGTTATCATCAATTTATTCATTTCTTCCTTACTGGTTTCCGCTTTAGCACTGGCCTTTATCTATTCTTGGCAAAAGCTAGCTAAAAAGTATAAACCCACAAGCTTATATGTAGTTGCAACCCTGTTTTTGCTAACTTTATCCTTATTGCCCTTTAGGCCTACCTTGCCTCAAGCTAAAAGTTTTACCCGCTTTCAAGTTGTTTCTTCAACAGCCGATAAGGAAAGCCTTTTTCAAAAAAATCCCTTCCCAGGCTCTTCCGCTCTTTCTTCCGATATGTCTAATATAGAAGAAAACAAAAATGAAGACATTGTACAAAATAATCCTTCTGTCACTACCCTTTCAGGAAAAACTTTTGTCAATGAGAAACCTGTGCAAACCTCCCCCCCACTTCCTTCACCTATTGCTATTGCTTTAAAGCAAATTTCCCTTTGGCAGTGGCTTTTTGCCTTATGGGTATTAGGGGGAACCCTTACCTTTGGTTACCAAATTCTTTACCATCTCTCTTTTTCTAAAAAAATTAAACGGTGGAAAACCCCTGTAACCAATGTTGAATATTTACTGGTTTTACAACAAACAAAAAAAGACCTGGGAATTACAAAAAAACTTTCTCTGTTTCTTTGCCCCATTACCACTACCCCTATGTTAATGGGCTTTATTAAACCTATGGTTCTTTTACCCACTGTTTCATTAGCCCCAAAAGAGCTATCACATATTTTACGGCACGAATTAACCCACTATAACCGTAAAGATTTATGGAGTAAAGGCCTTATGCTTTTGGTAAAAAGCCTTCATTGGTTCAACCCCTTGGTACATCTTTTTATTCAAAAAACCATTTTACTAGGAGAGGTGGCCTGCGATTATCAAAGCCTTCAAGGCCAATCTTTTGTAAGCAGAAGTGATTACTGCTCTACCATTTCTACCATGGCTACTCACCAAAAAGGCCTAAATACCCTTTTAGCCACCCCTTTATTAGGAGGAAAGAAAAATATGAAAACCCGAGTATTATCTAATTTAGATATGAGCCCTAAAAAAATGGCTCTTTCTCTATGTATCCTTATTCTTATATTCACCTTAACCTTGAGCATCTTCCTTCCCTTTGGTTATGCCGGGGAAGTAAAAGACCAGCTGGCTTTTACTAAAGACCAATGGGAAGCCCTTCCTTTACCTAGTTCCGACAATTGGGGAGGATATAGCCCAACCTATAGAAACGGCACTTTTTATGCCATTTCTCCTAGTGGAGATGTGGTTACCTGGAAACCCGGTGATAAAAACCTACAACCTTTTACCAAGGTTCCTGTATTTTTTCATTCTGAATTAGATTACGCCCTTGAGGAAAAAAACTGGGTCCCTGAACGCTTAACAGAACTATACAACAGTATTTCTCACATTGTTCCCAGTTTAGAAGGCTTATGGACTTATAATGAGCGCAGCCAAAAAGTAGGCACCATTGATGAGCAGGGCCTTCACTGGCTGGATACTGTTTTTACCTTCCCCCAAGGTAAGGAGGCTCCTTCCTATCTTCCTTCTTCCCTTGTACAAAACAATGTTTTTTACTCTTTAATCGATCAGGGTATGGCAGAATATGAACAAGATTACCCTGTTGCTACCTTGTTGGCCTTCCCTTTGGCCACAGGAAAAGGAGAAGAGTATGTTATACCCAACACCTATAATATTTATCCCTACACTAAAGAAAAAGCTTTGCTTTTACAATTACAGGATGGAGAACTAACCTTTGCCACCTTTACTTTTTCAAACGGTGAGGTAACCCCTTTGCCTGCCAAAGTAACTGCTACGGTAGATGAATGGAGCGGACCGGAGCTTGCCGGGGTAGCTTACCATGCCCCTACGGATACCCTTTATTATGCCAATGGCAATACCCTGTATGCCTCTATTAAAGGGCAAGACTTTACTCCCCTTAGAACCCTGCCTGTTCAAAATGTTTGGACCAATGCCTGGGTGTTAGAAGAGGGCCGTTATAGCTTTACCCTTACCAACGGAGAATTATTGTTATGCGATACTACAGCCCCCTTCCCTGCTCCCGGAGAAAATGGAACCCTACGGGTAAGCTCTCATACCAATACTGGGGCGATTGATTCCTTTTACTATAGCTACCCTGGAGTAAATGTGATACAAGAAAACAACTCTATGAGTTATGAAGAAACAGTACAAGCTCTTTCCACCCAAGACCCTACTTACGATATTTTCTTCCTTCCTATAGATTCCGCCTTCAAAAACTTGCTGAATAAAGGTTATGCCGCTCCCCTTACCGATTCTGCCTATTTAACAGAAACCTTAAACAGCTTTTACCCCTTTGTAAAAGACAGCATTACCGATGACCAGGGAACCCTGTTAGCGGTGCCTTTGCTCAATCGTTTTACCCTTTTTCAGTGGGCAATAAACCCTGATGCTTGGGAAGAAGTTTTTGGTGATAATCCCCTTCCTACTACCTATCATGAGTTTTTAGATTTATTTTATACTTTTAAAACTGAAAAACAGGAAGATTTTCCTAACCACATTTTTTATATTACCAATTACGAAGAACTGGTTACCAATATTATTAAAGACTACTTGCTTATTTATAATCGCCCCAATGAACCTCTTTCTTTAAAAGAAGCACCCTTGTTAACAGAAGCCTTGGAAAAAGCCGCCTTACTGGCCCCCTATATTCCAAAAGATTATATGGACCCTGCTTACGATGATATTGCCTCTGCCGAAAACGGTAGAATTCCCCTTTTTACATATGGCTCTTCCCTTTTTCAAGAGGAATACAGCCGTTTTTATACTAGGAACCCCCTTCCCCTCCCTGCTTTTGAAGCAAATCATCCCTTACCCCCTTCTATAGAACTCTACGCCTTCTTCATTAATCCCCATTCTCAAAACAAAAAGCTGGCCTTGGAGTTTTTAGAACTGATTCCTAAAAACTATTCATCCGAAGCTTTTATGGCCCTCTCTCCTGTTTATAACAAGCCCATTGAATCTTCAACTTATCAAAACGACATCAACGGCCTTAAACAATATCTACGTTATTTACAAGAAGAGCTGGAAAAAGCCACCAACCCTGCTCAAAAACTAACCATTGAAGAAGATATTCAAACCTACACCCACAATATTGAAGAAGGGGAAAAAATGCGCTGGCGTGTATCTGAAAAGGCCATTGAAATCTATCAAAACACAGCACCTAACTTAACCATTTTTTTAGATAATCCCTATATTACCCGAAA